>CBJLVJ010000166.1:0-6302 GCA_966426465.1 uncultured bacterium
GGCCGAGATCGCTCGCCTGCGCTCGCTGATCAACGAGGCGAGCGAGCGCGCCGCCAAGGACATTGAACGCGCCACCCGCAGGTAGGCTCATGCGCGGAGGTCGTTGAGATATCCGCGCCAGAGCGCGACGCAGGCGATGGCGGCGGCGATGCCGAGGGCGACCACGAGTATGGATAGCCACACGGGAGCCAGGCCTGGGGAGCCGACGTCGGCGACGATCAGCGAAGCCAGGCCGACGTTGATGAGCGCCAGGGCGACGGCGGTCATCAGCACGGCGGGCGCGCGCGAGCGGCGCTCGTTAGGGGTGTCCACGCCGGAGGCGATGCTACACTGCGGCCCCGTTGCCCATGCCGCGATCCGTCGCGTACCTGGTCGTCTTCGTTTCGAGCTGTTGCACCCTCATCCTGGAACTGGTCGCCGGGCGCATTCTCGCCCCGTTCATCGGCGTTTCGCTGTACACCTGGACGAGCATCATCGGCGTGGTGCTGGCGGGCATTTCGCTCGGCAACTATCTCGGCGGGCGCATCGCCGACCGCTGGCCACAGCGCCGCACGCTGGGCATCTTGCTCGTGGCCGGCGGACTGGCCAGCCTGGCTATCCTGCCGCTGATCACCATCGCCACCGCCATCCCGACCGGCGAGCTGATCGACGCCAACAACCGGCTCGGCGGCACGCTGCCGCTCGACCGCGCCGCGTTGTTGATCCTGCGCATCGTGGTCATCACCACGCTGATCTTTTTCCCGCCCAGCTTCATCCTCGGCATGGTCTCGCCGGTGGTCATCAAGCTGACCCTGCGCGACCTGACGCACAGCGGCGGGCTGGTGGGCAAGGTCTACGCGTTGTCGACGCTGGGCAGCATCCTGGGCACATTCGCCACGGGCTTCGTGCTGGTCCAATGGCTGGGCACGCGCATGATCGTGCTGGGCGTGGGCATTGTCCTGCTGGCGATGGCGGTGGTCTTCGGCGACCTGGTACGCCTCGGGCGCGCGGCGGGGCCAATCGCCGCCGGTGTGGTGCTCGTCGGCCTGCTCGTGCCGGCGCGCAACGTGAAAGCCTACGGCTGCCTGGATGGCGGCGGTTTCGAGCTGGATTGCGTGCAGCGGTCGGTCAAAGACGGCTGGGATCAGGCGACCAGCACCGGCTGCTTGCACGAGACGGCCTATTACTGCATTCGCGTCGCGGACAACCCCACCGCATCTGACCATCAGACCGTCAAAGAGCTGATCCTCGACCACCTGGTGCACAGCTACAACTCGCTCGAGGACCCGAACTTTCTCGAGTACGGCTACATCAAGGTGTACGCCGAGATCGCCGACTACCTGGCGCAGCGGGTGCCCAACCAGGCCATTCGCGTGCTGTACGTGGGCGGCGGCGGCTACACGCTCGCGCGCCACATCGAGGCGACCTATCCGAATGCGCGCCAGGAGATCATGGAGATCGACCCGGGCGTGACCCAGACCGTCTACGACCAGCTCGGCGTGGACCGCGCGCGGACCACCATCGTGACCTACAACGTCGACGCGCGGCTGATGGTCAATCAGCTGGAGCAGCAGAACGCGGGTCAGTACGACCTGATCATTGGCGACGCGTTCAACGATCTGTCGATTCCGTACCACCTGACCACACTCGAGTTCGACCAGTCGCTCAAGCGGCTGCTCAAGCCCGACGGCTTCTACCTGGCGCTGGTGATCGACAAGCTGCGCGGCGGCAAGTTCATGCCTGCCTATACCTCGACCGTGCTGCGCGTCTGGCCGGCGGTGCAGGTGCTGTCTGACGCGGAGCCGTGGGAAAGCCCGGCGCCAAGCACCTACGTGGTCGCCGCAGGCAACGCCGCCGTCGCCCCCGAGCGGCTGGCCACTGTCCACGGCCAGGGCTCCAACGGCTCCGTGGTGACCCACATCATGCCCGGCGACGTGATGCACCAGTGGCTGGACGACGCCCAGGCGCCCATTCTCACCGACGACTACGCCCCGGTAGACAACCTCATCGCCCCGGTCTTTGCCGAACGCGGCTTCTAAGGGAGGGAGCACGGGCCGGCCTCTCAGGATTGAGACGCCTTCGCAACGACCGGTACCCGAAGCGCTCTGTTTGCGTTGTTGCTGGTGAACCATACTTGCCCGCCCCCGATCGGAAGTCCAGGAGCTAACTGCCAACATGCGCGTAACTGATCTCCTTCGCACGATGGACATCTTTGAGGCTCTGCCCTCGGAAGAGCTCGAAACCATCGCTCAGCTGCTGCGCGAGCGCCGCCTGGCGGAAGCCGAGGTCCTCTGCCGCCAGGGAGATCCTGGTGACGCGCTATTCATTGTCACGGGCGGTCGCATCCGACTGTCCACCACCGACCCGAGCGGCAACGAGAAGGTGCTCACCTTCTTCACCGACGGCCAGTTCTTCGGCGAAATGTCGCTGCTGACCGGCGCCCCACGCTCGGCCAGCGCCAGCGCCGAAACCGACAGCCAGTTACTGGTGCTCGACAAGGCCGCCTTCGACCGGCTGCTGGCGGGACACCCCGAGATCATGCGCGAGATGCTCAAGGTCGTCTCGCAGCGCACGCTCCAGACCAACCAGCAGCTGCTGGCCGATGAGCCAGGCAGCGCGGTCAGCGTCGGCGCGGGGCGTGTCTACGCAGTCTTCTCGCCACGGGGTGGTTCGGGTAAGACGACGCTGGCGGTCAACCTCGCCGCGCGCCAGGCCCAGGAGCAGCCTGAGCGCACCGCGCTGCTCGACCTGAGCCTGACCTTCGGCCACGCGGCCGCGCTGCTGGGTCTCGAGCCACAGACGTCACTCGCCAGCGTGCCCTTCGAGAGCCTGGCCGACTTCGATCGCCGCACGCTGGGCCAGTACATGGTCGAGCACTCGACCGGTCTGCAGGTGCTGGTCGCTGGAACGCGACCCGAAGAGGGCGAAGTCGTCACCGCCGCGCACGTGCGCGCCGTGCTGGGCACCATGAAGCGGCAGTTCAGTGCGACCTTCGTGGATTGCGGCAGCAGCTTCGACGAGCCGACGATCGCCGCGCTCGAGATGGCCGACCGCATCCTGGTCGTGTGCACGCCCGAGCTGAACACGCTGCGCGACGTGCGCGAGTCCGTGCGCGTCTTCGGCGAGATCATTCACCTGGACAACAAGCGCGTCAGCTTCGTCTTCAACCACAACCAGCCGTTCGCGGTGCTTGCCAGAGAGCAGTTCGAGTCGGCCCTCGAAGAACAGATGACGTATGAGCTGCCCCACGCCGGCGAGGCCGCCTACAAGGCTGCTAACCGCGGAGAGCCGCTCGTGGTCGGCAGCGGCGGCTCGACCTACAGCAAAGCCATCGAGCGGATCGTGCGAGCCCTGGTGCCCGCCGAACCGAAAGCGCAAAAGCGCGGGTTTTCAGTGATCGGTCGCTCGGCGCCAGTCAAACCGGCCAGGTCGGCTTCGCGTCCAACGGGCGGGCTGCTTGGCGCTCTGCGCGGCAAGCGCGCCAGCTAAGGAGGAGCCACCGTCATGTCGCAGCGAGTGCTCGAGCTACTCCGCTCAATGGACCTGTTCGGCGAGCTTGCCGAACCCGAGCTGTCCAAGATTGCCCGGCTCCTGAAGGAGCACAGGGTTTCGGAAAACGAGGTCATCTTCAATCAGGGTGACCCCGGCGACGGACTGTACATCGTGCTGCAAGGCCGCGTGCGTATCGCCACCAGCGACAGCTTCGGGCGCGAACGCGTGCTGGCCTTCTACGGCCCCGGCGAGTTCTTCGGCGACATGGCGGTGTTGACCGGAGCGCCGCGCTCGGCGACGGCCACGGCATCGGCGAATGTCCGTTTGCTGCAGCTGCGCAAGGACGATTTCGACGTACTCGTGGCGACCAACGTCGGCGTGATGCGGGCCATGATGCGGGTCATGGTCGAACGTCAGGCTGCGCTCAACACCCGCCTGACGCAGGAAGTCGGCGCCACCCAGGGCGACGTTCGCGGCCAGGTGACGGTACTGTTTTCGCCGCGTGGCGGGGCAGGTCAGACGGTCCTGGCGACGAACCTGGCGGTCGCGCTGGCCCAGCTGACGCCTGACCGCGTCGTAGCGGTCGATCTCGACCTGCTGTTCGGGCACATGGCGCTGCTGCTCGACCTGGTGCCACGCACCGGGCTCGCGGCGATCACCCCGGCGGCTGTCCGCGCGCTGGACCGCGACAGCCTCGCGTACTACCTGACCAAGCATCCCGAGTCGTCGCTGCGCGTCATGGCGGGCACGCTGCGGCCGGAAGAAAGCGAGCTGGTCACGGGCGAGCACGTGCGCGCCATCATCGAGCAGCTGCGACGCCAGTTCGTACACATCGTGGTCGACGCCGGCTCGCGCTTTTCCGAACCCTGTCTGGCCGCCATCGAGGCCGCTGACCAGGTGATCGTGGTCACCACGCCCGAGGCGAGCGCCGCGCGCGCGACGCAAGAAACGCAGCGCGTCCTGCGCGACCTGCTGGGTGTGCCCGAGGACCGCGTCCGCTTCGTGCAGAACCAGCCCGGCCCGTACGGCAAGCTGTCCAGCAGCGATCTCGCGGAGGTGGTCGGCAGTCAGCGGGTGTCCGAGGTGCCATTTGGGGGCGAGGACGTCACGCGAGCAAGCCTGAACGGTTTCCCGCTGGTCATGAGCCGCTCGGGCAACCCGACAAGCAAGGCCATCGTGAACCTGGCCCGCGACCTCGAGCAAAGCGGCCGAGAGCTACTGGCGCTGGCGCGCTGAACGCTACTTTTTCTTCCTGGACTTCCTGACGGCTTTGTCCGGCGCGGTCTGAGAGATCGCGTCGGCCAGCGCGGCGGAGACGGGCTCGTCCCAGTCCACCTCGGGAAAGAGCTTCTCGACCTCCTGGGCGAACCGCTCGGACTGCACGATCGTCAGCACGTACTGCGGATCCTCCGCGAGCGGGTCGTCGGGGAAGGTCAGCTCGGCCCAGCCCTCGTCGATGCCGCGGATCATCAGCCGCGTGACCATGTTCCTGAAGATGTCGTAGTTGGTGTATCTCGGCGAGACGCCAGAATAGAGCCGCTCGCCCTGGCCGTTCGCCGTCCACAGCCGTTCCACGAGGTATGGCACGTTGGGTTTGACCAGGTCGGCTCGCCAGCGTCGGGGCTCCCACCAGCGCGCCAGCAGCTGATCGAGCTGGGCCACTCTGGTGAGCTTGTTTTGACACGAGGGGCAGGTACGTACGTCGCCAGCGTGCGCCACGCTGATGCTCGTCCCGCACTGCGGGCAGGTGAAGTCGATCGCGGTGGGCTGGCGCTGATCTTTTCCGGTAGCGGGCATAGTCGGGAGGCGAAGCGTACTATACGTCGTCGTACCGATACAGGTCGTAACGGTCCATCAAACCGATCAACTTGCTGGAATAGCTCGGGTCGGTCGCGTAGCCAGCGCGGTTGATCGCACGCGCAAAACTGCGTGGATCGTCTCTGGCAGCAATTGCCCCGGCGTAGCGCGGGTTTTCGACGAAGAACAGCCCGTGATCGACAAATGACTCGGCGATCGTGTTGTAGGCGCGAAACGCCTGCGATTGGACGACGTTGCGTCCGCCGATCACCTCCCACACGTCAAACCAGATCGATCCGGCAGATCCGCCGCGCGTCTGGGCCTTGATGCCGAAATAGTTGTTGGCCTCGCGCGCGAGCCGGCTCGAGCCCCAGTAGCTTTCCAGGATCGCCTGGGCGATGGTGACGCTGGCGGGTACACCTGTTCGATCGGCTGACTCCACGGCGGCGTCGGCGATCGACGAGATGAACTGCTCCTGGGGCGTGTTGCCCAGCGTCGGCAGCTTGTGCACGGGCGCCGTCTTGACCACGGCGGCCACCTGCTCGCCGTCGTTGGCGGGCGCCTCGGCCGTGTCGGGCTGGGGCGCGGCAGGCGCCACGACGACCTTCCGCGGCAACGGCCGATAACCACCAGGCACGGCCAGTTTCTGGCCGACGACGATGATGAACGGATCCGCCAGGTTGTTGGCGCTGATGACGTCCTGCACGGGCGCGTCATAGGCGTTGGCCACGCTGGCCACGGTGTCGCCGGGACGCACCTCGTGGATCAGACCGCTGAACGGCAGGATGTGCAGCTCCTGACCAACGCGCAGGATGTCGGGATCGGTCAGGTCGTTCTCCCAGATCACCGTTTCGTTGCTCACCCCGAACTGTTTGGCGATGGTGCGCACCGAATCGCCCTCTTCGACCAGGTACGTGCGGATCTGGAGCTGTACGTCGGGCGCCCGTGGCGTGGCCGCGTTGCCGGCCGCCTCGTCCGCAATCACGACGGTTGGCGCCGCCTCCGACAACACGTTCGGCTCGCTGGTCGGCAGT
>CBJLVJ010000167.1:0-6289 GCA_966426465.1 uncultured bacterium
GGGTCGCGCGTCATGCTGGTGTCGTTGAGCGTCGATCCGCAGCACGACACGCCGGCCGTTCTGGCCGAGTACGGCCAGCAATTCAAAGCCGATCCGAACGGGTGGAAGATGCTGACCGGTGACTGGGACCAGGTCTACGACGTGGTGACCGGCTTCAAGGTGGCCACCCGCCCGCCGCGGCCTGCGGCTGAGGCCCCTGCCCCCGGCGGCACCGAGCTGAGCCACACCACCCGCGTGGTGCTGATCGACCCCCAGCTACAGGTCCGTGCCTACCTCGACGGTACGGAAGCCACCGCCGATGACCTGCTCGCCGCCGCCCGGCGGCTCCTCAAATGAAAGGAAGGAGGCGCTGGCATCGTGAGCGCTAGCGCTGGCGCGTTGGGCGGCGGGTCGACGGCCCACGCGGACGCCCTGCTCGAAGAGACGGAAGGGCCGAGCAACGAATCGCTCGGCATCATGCTGTTCATCGTCTCCGAGGCGGTGATGTTCGGGGCGTTCTTCGCCCAGTACTTCTACAACCGCATCCTGTCCGATGGCTGGCCGAATCGGGCCGGTCTGCCAGAAGGCTTCGAGCGTGTGCCCTCGTTCCCGTTGCCGGTCGTGCTGACGGTGGTGCTCGTCGCCAGCGGCTTCACCGCCCACTGGGCGCAGAGCGCCATCCGTCGCGACGACCGCGACGCCTTCCAGGGCTGGTTGATCGTCACCATCCTGCTGGGCCTGAGCTTTCTGGGCGGCCAGGCCTATGAGTACACCAACCTGATCGTCAGCGAAGGCTTCAACATCACCTCGGGTATCTACGGCACGGTCTTCTTCAGCCTGACAGGTCTGCACGGGCTGCACGTCACAGCCGGCGTGGTGCTCCTGATCGGCGTGCTGATCCGCGCCTTCCTGGGCCACTTTTCATCCCGCAGTCACTTCGGAGTGGAAGGCACGGTGCTGTACTGGCACTTCGTGGACGTGGTCTGGATCGCTCTGTACGTCACCCTCTACGCTCTCTGAGTTTCAGACCGACCCGCTGCTGCTCATTCCGCTGGGCGGCATCGGGCTGGCGTACCTGATCGGTTATCGCCGCTTCTCGCGACGGCATCACGCGCACGCGTCGTATCGCGCGAGAGGTGGCCTGTTCGTGGTCGGCTACACCGCGCTGGTGGTCGCGCTCGTCTCGCCCCTGCACAGCGTTGGCGAAGAGTATTTCGCGGTGCACATGGTGCAGCACCTGCTGCTGAGCCTGGTCGCCGCGCCGTTGCTGCTGCTGTCGCGCTCCATGCCCGTGCTGCTCTGGGCGCTGCCGGCGCACGAGCGCGCCGGCGTCGGCCGACTGGTGGGCCAGCCCGGCCCGATCCGGTCGGTGCTGCGCGGCCTGACCCATCCGTTTGTGGCGTGGTGGCTGTTCGTGGCGGCGCAGTGGATCTGGCACCAGCCGGCTGCCTACGACTGGGCGCTCGAGAATCGCGCGGCCCACTACCTCGAGCACATCAGCTTCTTTGTCACTGCCCTCGTGTTCTGGTGGCCGGTCATTGGCGCGCCGCCGCTGCCGAGCCCACTCAGCTTCCCAGCCCGGCTGGGCTACACCTTCCTGGCCTGGCTACCGAACAGCCTGCTGGGCGCCGGTATCACCCTGTCGCGTGGACCGCTGTACCCGTACTACGTCGCCTCGGCGCAGCGGACCGGGGTCGATCCCAGCTTCGACCAGCAGCTCGCGGGGCTGATCATGTGGGTACCGGGCGACGTGCTGTTCGCCTCGATCCTGCTGTTACTGCTGGTCGCCTATATGCAGAACGAGGAGCGACGCGCCGAGCGCATCGATCGCGATCTCGACGCTCGCGAGGCCGCCACCCAGGTGCACTGAGCAGCGGCCTCCGTAGCAGCTACTGCGTTACGACGAGATTGCCGTGCTGGACGGTTCCGATCACCGAATAGGGTGTGGTTACCCCGTCGGCGAATGGCCCGTCGACGACTGCAATTTCCACGAAGTCGCCACCCACGTTCGGGCCAGCGGCCGACGGCTTCCCAAAACTGCACACAAGAAGGAGGAAGTGTCCTGTGCCGGGCTTCGTGGGAATGCCAGACGTGTAGTTCGGAAGGCCTCCCAGACAGCCGGTCGCGTTTGCCAACTCGGGAGGCGCTGATACCGTCTTCAGGTTGCCTTGACCGAGGAACCGCACTTCCGCACAGGCGTCGGCGAACGTGCCGTCGAATGTGCTCACGAGGTCGCCCGACGTCAGTTCCGAAGTAGCGTGAAAGCCGAAGGTGATGTCCGGTCGCCCGACCGCGCCAGTTCCCGAAGCGCTTACGGTGCAGGGATTGGACGATGACTCTGCAGTGAGGGTGCCGCCGCCGCTGGCGGAACAGGCAGTGGCGAGCAGGACGCTACCCAGAACAGGAACAAGCGTGAGAGAACGGAAGGACGGAAGCCGCATGGTGTACATCTCGCAACATCAGGATTTGCCTCCTGCTCCATCCCTTCGGAGCGCGCGAATATAGCCACGCCGCGGCGCTTCCCCATACGGGGAATCACGTATGTTGTCTAGCGAAGGTGTATGTCGGCCTGTCCGGCCCGCCACTTAGTAGAAATCGGGTGCTATTGGAACCATTGTCCGTACAACAGCATGTAGACCACCCAGCCGGTCACGGCGGTGTAGACCCACATCGGCAGGGTGATGCGCGCGATCTGACGGTGCAGTTTGAAGCGGCCAGCCAGGGCCCGGCGCAGGGTGATGAAGGCGAGCGGCGCCACGGCGGTGGCGATGACCGTGTGCGACACAAGGATGGTCAGGTAGACCGTGCGCGAGACACCTTCGCCCGGGTAGATCTTCGAGCCGAGCACCAGGTAGCGCGTCACGTACACGACCAGGAACAGGGCGGCGAACACCGACGCCGTGACCATGCTGCGGCGGTGCCAGACAATGCGGCGTGAACGGATACACACGTAGCCAATGACCAGAAACACGCCGCTGATGACGATCAGGGCCGCGTTGACCGCGGGCAGCCAGACTTCGGGGGAGCTCAACACGCTTCTCGCGGTCATTGTGACTGAAGTCGGCTGCGCATCGGGCAATTCACATCCGCATGCCTTCTACGCGGGCGGGCGAGCATGACTGACGGCGCTTCGGCGTCGCGGGATGGCGCGGCGGTGGAGGTGCTCGACCTGGTCAAGGCCTACAACGGCCGATGCGTCGTGGACCGCCTCACGTTTTCGGTGCAGCAGGGCGAGGTCTTCGCCCTGCTTGGCCCGAACGGCGCCGGCAAGACGACCACCGTCGAAATCCTCGAGGGCTATCGCAAGCCGGACGAAGGCGTGGTGCGCGTGCTCGGCCTCGACCCTGCGCGCCAGGGCGCTGCGCTCAAGCCTCGTATCGGCCTGATGCTCCAGCAGGGCGGCCTGTTTCCACAGATCACGCCCGACGAGGCGCTGCGGCTGTTCGCCGCCTTCTATCCCGACCCCGAGGATACCGACGCCCTGCTCGACCAGCTTCAGCTGCGCGAGGTCGCGCGCACCCGCTTCCGGCAGTTGTCTGGCGGCCAGAAGCAGCGGCTGAGCCTGGCGCTGGCCCTGGTCGGTCGTCCCCAGCTGGTCTTCCTGGACGAGCCGACCGCCGCCATGGACCCCCAGGCGCGCCGCAACACGTGGAACATCATCCGCTCGCTGCGCTCACGCGGCACGACCGTCCTGCTGACTACTCACTTCATGGACGAAGCCGAGCAGCTCGCCAATCGGGTGGCCATCGTGGACCGCGGCAGGCTCGTGGCGCTGGACACGCCGGCCGGCCTGCGGCACGCCGTGGCGGACGAGATCCGCGTTCACACGCGGCCCGTGCTCGAGCAGCACGAGATGGCTGTGGGACTGGGGCTCGCGCCGCGCCAGGTGGTGCGCGAGAACGACGGCACGCTGGTCCTGCACGTCGAGCCTACACCCGCCATCATTGCTGACCTGACCGCCTGGCTGGCGAGCCGTGGCGTCCTGTTGACCGAGCTGCGTGCCGGCAGCCGCAGCCTGGAGCAAGCTTTCCTCACGCTCACCGCTAACGGCGATTCACCCACCACGCCGCTCGAGGACTGACTGGTCTGGTTTACGCCTTCAGGCGCTCTCTGATCAGCATCAGCTCCGGGCTACAGCTCACGACTTCGTCGGGGCGGATGCGACCGTGGCGACGCCACGCGCCGCTGGCGTTGCGCAGCAAGTAGGACTTGACCGTGAGCGTCTGATCGTCCAGGTCGGCGTCGGTGATCTCGCCGACGCGGTCACCGCCCTCGGTCAGGACCTCGAGGCCGACCACCGACTGGATCGGGAACCAGCGCTGGTCGACGGGGGGTGGGCCGAGATCCACGGCCACCGTGTCGGCCACCAGGATGGTGTACGGGCCCAGACGGTACACGTATTCGGCTGGAATGCGCTGCACCAGCCATCCGTCGGCGTGCTTGACGTTCAGCACCGCCACGCGGCCGGCCTGGAGGTCCAGCAGGACGTCCGAGACGATGCCCGCCTGGCGCGCCACGTGGGTGTCGACCACGGGCATGCCCACGACCTTCGTGAGTTTCACCTGCGGCGGCCTCACTCTTCTTCGATAGCGTAGTCGAAGAGCAGCACGCTCAGGCCGAGAAACAGGGCGTCGAAGGCGATCAGCAGGCCCATCCACTGGCCGATCTCGGGCGGGTCGACGCCGGGGACGTGGATGGCGGCGCCCGTCGACTTCACGGTGGCCAGGATCACCGGCACCTGAATCGGAAACAGCAGCAGCGGCAGCAGCACCTCACGCGCGCGGGTGTGCGCCGCAATGGCGGCGAACAGGGTGCCCACGCCGGCCAGGCCGAGCGTGCCCAGGCCGAGCGCGAGCACGAGCAGCGGGAAATCCACGACCAGGTTGAACAGGCCCACGAAGGCGGGCAACGCGATCGCCTCGACCAGCAGCATCGACGCGACGCTGGCGATCACCTTGGCGAGATAGAGCGCCGAACGATCCATCGGCGCGAGCAGCAGCCCGTCCAGCGTGCGGCGGTCGCGTTCGCGAGCGAACGAACGGCCGAGGCTCAGCACGCCGGCGAACGTGATCGTGACCCACAGCACGCCCGGGGCGACCTCCGCCACGTTCTCCACGCGCAGGTCGAAGGCGAAGTTGAAGACAACCAGGACCAGCAGCGCGAACACGCCGCCCGCGAGGACGGTCTCGCGTGCGCGGGCTTCGATCAGGAGCTCCTTCCAGACGAGGGTGCGAAGCTGGCCGACGAAGCGGCTCACGCGTGCGCCAGGTGCTCCAGCATGTCTACCAGCGCCGGGCCGTCGCCCACCGACGCGGACGAGTGCATATGCACCAGTCGGCCTCGCGACAGGACAGCCACGCGTGTCCCGAGTCGCAGCCCGGTGGCCATGTTGTGCGTCGTCAGCACGACCGTGCGACCGCCGCTGGTGGTGAGCTCCTCCAGCGGTCCGAGAGCCGCCACGTCGAGTCCCGTGTCGGGCTCGTCCAGCAGCAGCACTGGTGGATCGTGTACCAGTGCACGCGCAATCGCGACCCGCTGCTGCTGGCCGCGCGACAGCCGACCGACCTGGACGTCGGCCATATGCGTGAGCTCCACGCGGGCTAGCAGCTCGGCCGCCCGCTCAGCAGGTCGCGCGACATCGTAGAGCTGGCCGTAGAAGCGCAGGTTCTCGGCCGCGGTCAGCTCGTCGTACAGGTACGTTGCGTGGCTGACCACGCCCACCAGGTTGCGGACGGCGCGGGCCGGCTGCCCGGCGACCAGCGCCTTGCCGTGGGCCGCATGCATGAGCCCGGCGAACACGCGAATGAACGTCGACTTGCCCGCGCCATTCGGACCAATCAACAGCAGACGCTGGCCAGCTTCGACCTCCAGGTCGACGTCGACCAGAGCGGGTCGCGACACGGCCTGGCCCGGGTAGCGTGCCGTGAGACTTTGAGCGCTGAGCGCGCTCACACCCCGATCGGCGTAGCTTGCTTTCGAGCGAGCGTCAGCTCGCGCAGCCGCTTCTTGCCCCGTGCGCGCTCCGCGTTGTACTCGGCCTGGCCAATCTGGCCCGCCGCGAAGCGTTCGTCGAGTGCCGCCATGCGGATCACCAGCTCGAGCCGCTCCTGCTCGGTGTCGCCGCCTGGGCCGCGCTCCGGTGCAGCGCCCTGGCGGGCTCGGCTGCCGAGCAGCAGCACGCCGCCGCCGATCACAAACAGCACCACGCCAAGGCTGATCAGCGCGAGCTGGCTCGGCCCGACGGCGCCGTTGGAACCCAGACCTGACAACTGGCCGCCGACCATCGTCGACCTGGCCAGATTGCTGGCGC
>CBJLVJ010000168.1:0-6244 GCA_966426465.1 uncultured bacterium
ATCGCGGCACGCTTCGTGTCCGCGGGCGCAACCGTTGTCATTGCCGATGTGGACGCTCAGGCCAGCGCCACGACTGCCGCCGAGATCGGCGCCCACAGCGTGCCAACCGATGTCGCCAACCCGGACGCGATCAGGCGCCTGTTCGACTCCATCGACACGCAATTCGGACGTCTGCACGTGCTGGTCAACAACGCCGGGATCAGCGCCAGCGTTCCGCTGGGGGAGCTGCGAGTTGCCGACTGGGATCGTGTGCTCGCGGTGAACCTGCGGGGCGCGTTCCTGTGCGCTCAGGCGGCGGAACCACTGATGCGTCGCGGTGCCGACGGGGGCGCGATCGTCAATATCGCGTCGACGCGGGCACTCATGTCGGAGCCGGGCAACGAGGCCTACGCGGCCTCGAAGGGCGGACTGCTCGCGCTCACCCACGCACTGGCAAACTCGCTCGGACCAGCCATCCGCGTGAACGCCATCTGCCCCGGTTGGATCAATACCCGCGACGAAACGCTGCGTCTGGAGGACCACGCTCAACATCCGGTGGGTCGCGTCGGTCAGCCGGAAGATATCGCTGACGCGTGCCTGTTCCTGGCCACCGCCGCATCAAGCTTTATGACCGGCCAGTATCTGGTCGTGGACGGCGGCATGACGCGCAAGATGATCTACGTCGAGTAGGAATCCCGTCGCGCCCGTCCAGGCAGTCCGGGCGGCTCGGTTGGCCTGCTGAGACGGATCCATCCGCGGCTCGAGCATCTCAACCGCGTCTTCACCGGCTGGCAATCCATTCCGGACGTGAGCGCGCTCAGATGGGCCTACACTCGTGCCTGGCCTGCCGCACCCGGGCTGCAGAGGGATGATGCCCGACGCAAAATCTGTCCTGGTGGTTGACGATGACACGGCCATTCGTACGCTGATCGCCGATGCACTTGACGGCGAGGGCTATGTGGCGGTCACGGCGATCAATGGTGCCGACGCGCTGGCCAAGCTCGCGAGCATCACGCCAGATGCCATCATCCTCGACCTCATGATGCCGGTCATGGACGGCAGGGCCTTTCTTGCGGCGTTGCGCAGGGACCAGCGACACGCCCTGATCCCCGTCCTGGTCCTGTCCGCGTCGCATGGTCTGGGCACCATCGCGCCGGAGCTCGACGCGCGTGCCTGTCTGGCAAAACCCTTCGACCTGGACGTGCTGCTCGCAGCCATCGCGCGCCTGGCCGAGTCGCACGAGGCCGGGCCACGCGTCGGGGCCGGCGCCGGTCGCCCTTGACAGGCATTCCCTGTAGAACAGAGATATGTTCAAGCACCTCGCACTGCTGTTGTATTCGGGCATGCTGTACGTCGGCGGCTGGCAACAGGCGCAGAAGCCGACCGGGCGCGCAGAGCGAGCGCGGGCCCTGGGCCTACCTGTGCCAGACGAGCTGGTGCAGGCCAGCGGCTGGGCCATGATCGTGGGTGCGGCGGCGTTGCAGGTGCGACCACTACGCCGGGCGGCGGCCCTCGCGGTGGCCGCCCAACTCCTGCCCATCACCTGGATCGGGCATCGTTTCTGGGAGATGGAGGAGGGCGCCCAACGCATGCAGAACCAGATCCACTTCTACAAGAACGTGTCGATGATTGGCAGCGCCCTGTACATCGCGGCGACTGCCGATTGCGAGTGATCTCGCCAAACGACACGAGCAGGAGAGCACGCGCATGCCGCATCACCACAGGGATTTGCGAGAATGCATCACGGCCTATGACTGCCGTGACGAGTTCCCGGAGCTCAGCGCCTGGATGAGTGATGATGCGCTCAAGGAGCTGCCGCTGTGGCACGGGACGCGCTTCGAGCCCAATCACGTCTACTTCGACCTGGACAATCCGGAGCGTGGGGCGTTCGTCGCCACCGGGGACGAGGGCCCGCCCACCGACCGGACCTACGTACGACACGCCGACGTGCCAGAGCAGGTCTGGGCACAGCTCGTGACCTGGAAACAGCTCGTTTCGGAGGCCCAGGGCGAGGCGATTGGCGAGACCGCTCACACGTTGGGAATCGGCCGCGAGCAGAGCGCCGCGGGTGAAGCGCACCCGTTACCACCCGAATAGCCGCCGCGCTTCGAGCGCGCGGCCTAGTCCAGCTCGCGGACAGCCGGAACCAGCAAGCCGGCTCCTGCGACCACCACGGCGATCATGCCGGTCACCAGGAAGAGTGGCCTCGGGCCCAGCACCTGCTCGAGCGGGCCCGCCGCTGCCTGGGAGACTGGTCCCAGGCCGTTATAGGCGAGGTTGACGGTGGCCATGACTCGGCCCAGCCGCGCCTGATCGACCGTACTCTGCACCAGGCTGAAGAACATGGCCAGCAAGACACCGTTGAGCACTCCAGCCACGGCCATGTATGCGACAGCTAGCAGCAGTGGTGCGGCAACCAGGCCACTGAACAGCAGCCCCTGTGCCGCGAGCAGGAAGCAGTACAGTGCGCCGCGGTGCCGGAGCCGGGGCATTGCCCCGACCGCCAGCATGCCGATCAGGTGGCCCAGGCCCAGGCCCGCCAGCAGCAGGCCATAACCCTGGGCGCCACTGTCGGGATCGGTTCCCTCCCATGCCAGGAGCGGCAGCCCTACGTTCACCGGACCGCTCAGCAGCGCGAGCGTTGTCTCTATCGCCAGAATTGCGGTGAGCCAGGGCAGCTGCCGCACCGTGTGCAACCCCTCCAGCGCCTCTCGCAAGACGGACCCGGCGCCGCCCGCACGACTGCGACCGGTGCCATTCCGCGTCTCGGTTCCAGGCTGGCCCATCTGCGGACGCATGGCGATGGTGGCCATGGCCGCCACCACGAATGAGCCCGCGTTGACTCCGAGCGCCAGCGCGGGTCCGGCGGCTGCGACCAGCGCCCCACCGAGCGGAGCCGCCACCAGAAACGCGACCTGTGGCGTTGCCTGGCGGAGGGAGGTGGCGGCCTGGATCTGCTCTGGTGGTACCAGGCGTGGGGTAATGCTGTTGGCCGCGGGCGAGAACAGTCCGCTGGCGGAACCGAACACCAGGAGCACGATACACAGTGTCGGCAGCCACAATGGACCGCTCGGCGCGAATGCCAGCAGCACCAGGCACGCGGTAGCGGCGGCTCGCGCCAGGTCGGCCCACAGGATGACGCGACGGGGACTGAGTCGGTCGGCCAGCACGCCACCGAGCAGCATCAGGGCCACCCGCGGCGCGCTCAACGCCAGCAACGCCGTGGAGAGCGCGACCGCGGAATCGGTGCGCGCCAGGACCAGCCAGGCAAGGGCCACCGCCTGCAGTGGATCGCCGAGCTGGGAGATGGCCTGGCCGATCCACAGGAGTCGAAACTCGCGCGAGCTCAGCGGCGCTCGCATGCGGCTCCCGGCGCCGAGGAGCGAGGCTCTGAATCCGGCTACCGGCACCTGCGTAACCCGCGGAGTCGGCGCCACTCTTTTGACCTTAGCAGGCTGGCGCCTGGGTTCAGGTCGTGATTGCAGGCTCGGACAGCTGGTTGGTGGTCAGCAGCTGCTGGTACCAGCGGCCGCTGTCCTTCACCAATCGCGCCTGGGTGGCGTAGTCGACGTACACCACCCCGAATCGTTTGGAGTAGCCCAGCGCCCACTCGAAATTGTCCAGCAACGACCACACGAAATAGCCCCGCACCGGCACGCCACCAGCCATCGCCTGGTGGACTGCGCCGAGATGGCTGTGGAGGTAGGCAAGGCGGCGCTCGTCGTGAATCCGCCCGCCAACGGGCTGATCGTCGAAGGCCGCGCCGTTCTCCGTGATGTAGATGGCCGGGAACTGATAGTCGCGGGCGAGGCGGGTCAGCAGCTCGTCGAATGCGTCTGGGACGACCGGCCAGTCCATCGCGGTCAGCTCGTAGCCACGAGCGGACAGCTCCTCGGGTGGCACAGCCTGGAAGCCGAGCTCACCTCCCGCTCGGAGAAAGTTGGGAAAGTAGTAATTGACGCCGAGGAAGTCGATCGGCGCGGCGATTTGCGCCAGGTCGGCCTGCAGGGGCTCGACAAAGCGGTCGCCGAAAACCTGCGCGATCTCGGCCGGGTACCCCCGACCAGAGATCGGATCGAGGAACCAGCGGTTGAGGTATTGATCGTGGAGCGCCGTGGCGCGCGTGTCCTCCGGGCTGGCCGAAGCGGGTCTGCTGGTCGAGAAGTTCAGCGTGATGCCGACCTGAGAAGAACCGCCCGAAGCCTCACGCAATCGGGGCACCGCCCGCGCGTGTGACAGCAGCAGGTTGTGGGCGACGCGCAGCGCCGTCCCGAGATCGCGCACGCCGGGCGCATGGCGACCGTGATAGTTGCCCACGAAAGCCACCACCCATGGCTCGTTGTGCGTGATCCAGTGCTGAACGCGATCGCCCAGGCGCTGGGCGACGGTCGCAGCGTAGTCTGCGAAGGCGTCCACGCAGGCAGGGTTTGCCCAACCACCCTGGTCTTGCAGCGCCTGTGGCAAGTCCCAGTGATACAGCGTGACGAACGGCGTGATGCCTGCTTCCACCAGGCCATCCACCAGTCGATCGTAGAAGTCGAGTCCGGCCGGGTTGATCGCGCCCGTACCCAGTGGCAAGATCCGCGGCCAGGCGATCGAGAAGCGGTAGGCCTTGAGCCCCAGGTCTTGCATCAGGGCGATGTCGCCGCGCCAGCGGTGGTAGTGATCGTCGGCGACGTCACCGGTATCGCCGTTCACGACAGTGCCTGGAGTATGCGAAAAGCGATCCCAGATTGATTCGCCACGCCCGTCCTCTGACACAGCGCCCTCGATCTGGTAGGCGGCCGTTGCCGCGCCCCACAGGAATTCGGCAGGAAAGGTTGCCACCCGCTAAGCGTACGCGCTAGCCGTGTCCTGGGACTGAGGCGGGCTCCAGTGACCGAATGGGGACCTCGTGGCCGGTGCGGGACGATTCTTCGGCTGCCAGCAGGACCTCGACGATGTGGCGGCCCCAGGCGGGGGTAACTTTGAGCGGCTCGGTGCCGTTGATCGCGCCGATCAGGTTTTTGAGCTCCTCGCCGAAGGGCTCGGCGCGCTGGAGCTCGATTGGCGCGTAGGCGCCGTCCTGGTCGGTGGCCAAGCGATTCGAGTACGAGTCGAATTTCAGCATGCCGTTGGTGCAGGTGATCTCCACCTCGCATTTGTCGACGCCGCGCGTCTTGTAGCCGGCGTGAACAAGGCTCGCATGCAATCCATTGCGCAGCTTCAGGAAAGCGATGATGGCATCGTCTGCCGGCAGGTGGTGAAATGGCGAGCCGATCCAGGCGCGGACGGATTCTACCTCCGTATCCAGCACCCAGCACGTGCGGTCGATCATGTGCGCGCCGTTCATCAGCCACATCCCACCGCCGGTTGCCCGGTCGAGGAACCAGGGCAATCGACTGTCGTAGCCGAAGTTCTTGTACCAGGTGTCAGTGGCGAAGACCGGCTGGCCGAGCTGCCCGCTCCGGATGATCTCGCGCGCCCTGATGGTCGACGCAAAGTACCGCTGGCTGTGCGCCACCAACAACTGGACGCCGGCTCGTTCGACCGCGGCGAGCATGCGATCGCACTCCTCGAGCGTGTCCGCCATCGGCTTTTCGAGAAACACGTGCTTGCCAGCCGAAGCCGCTTCCACGGTGGCCTGCTCGTGGAGGAAGTTCGGCAAGGCCACCAGTACGAGCTGGATATCGTCGCGACGGAGGACCGCGTCCGAGCTGGTGTAGGCTTCACAGCCGTACGTCTCGGCGAAGACATCCGCCCGCTCGCGGTCAGCATCCATAACGGCGAGCAGGCGTGCCCCGGCCGTCTGACCGATCGCCCGCGCGTGACCGTGGCCGGCGCGACCGGCGCCGAAAATCGCGACTCCAAGAGTTTCCATGGCCTGACCAGGGCGTCCGCTTCGTCTCAGGCCATGCGCGACGTGTTCAGGGTTGCCTGAATCGTGGCGGTGTGCTCGCGCGGGTGGCCGATCAGCACGCGTTCGATCACCTGCTCCACCGTGCCGCGCGCCCCGGTCAGGAACTCGCCTTCGTGTGCGAGCTGCTCGTCAGTCAGGCCGCGCAGCATAGCCGTGGCTTCGGCGACTCCGCGGTCGTGCACCTCGAGCGTCTCGGCCCTGGAACAGCTACCGAACTGCCGGGCGTGTTCCGCGTTTCCCGCGTGGATCTGGTCCATCGTGAGTGGCCGCGGCCGGCCCTCCAGCATGGCCTGAATCTGGCGGGCGATCGGGCCGAGCGAGCTGGCCGCGTGATGCGCCACGACGTTGACCTGGCGCCCGTCGCCC
>CBJLVJ010000169.1:0-6244 GCA_966426465.1 uncultured bacterium
CCGCAGCGCCTCGATGACGCGGGCCGCCGCGGCAGGCGCGATGTAGCGCTTGCCGGGTTTCCAGAAGAGAAAGCCCAGCAGATTGGCGCCCGCCTCCAGCGCGGCGCGGGCTTCGGGCAGCGAGCGCAGGCCGCACACCTTGACCAGCGTCATGCCTGGATGCCTCGCGGTGCGCCCGCGGCCACCAGGCGACGCAGGTGCTGGCCGGGATCGTTCGAGCGCAACAGGCTCTCGCCGATGAGCGCGGCATCGGCGCCGACTTCGAGCAGTCGGGCGATCTGCTCGGGTGAGGAGACGCCGCTCTCGGCGACGAAGACGCACTCCTGGGGAACGAGTGGCCGCAGACGTGGCGCGAGCGTGACATCGGTCTGCAGGGTGTCCAGGTCGCGGTTGTTGACGCCGATGACGCGGGCGCCCGCGTCGAGCGCGCGGTGGACCTCCTCGGCCGAGTGGGTCTCGACCAGGGCGTCCATGTGCAGCTTGTCGGTAAGCTCCAGCAAGCTCTGCAATTCGAGATCAGTGAGTGCGCGCACGATGAGCAGCAGCGCATCGGCGCCGATCGCGCCCGCCTCGTAGACCTGGTACGGGTCGACCACGAAGTCCTTGCGGAGCACGGGCAGCCCGCTGGCCGCGCGCGCCTGCACCAGGTCGTCGTCGGCGCCGCCGAAATAGGTCTCGTCGGTGAGCACCGACAGCGCCGCCGCGCCGTTTTCGACGTACAGGGTGGCCATGTGAGCCGGCGAGGCGCCTGGTCGCAGCTCACCGCCCGATGGTGATTTGCGCTTGAACTCGGCGATGACCGCCACACCCGGTTGACGTAAGGCTCGCAAGAACGAGCGGGACTGGACGATCGCTCCATTCTCGTCCCCCGAGCTCTTCCCTCCTTGGCTGACCGCATATCCGCTTCGCGGTCGAGCGTCCGTGGTTCCGCGCGATGGGCCGGCGTCGTCTCGGAAGACACTGCCGCGGACCTCGCCGATCGCCGACATTCGGCGGCTGATCATCGCTTCCAGGACGTCGAGCGGGCATTTCGAGCGGCGGAGCTCGACTTCTTGACGCTTGTGGGCGAGGATCTCGTCGAGGATCACGCCACCTCCGCGGGCGCCGTTTCGGCCTTGATGCGCTGTGATGCGGCGGCCACGTGCTTGATCTTGTCTCGCGCGCGGCCGCTGTCCAGCTCGTCCGCGGCGAGCCGGATGCCGTCGCCGATCGAGTCGGCCAGTCCGGCCACGTACAGCGCCGCGCCTGCGTTGAGCAGCAGCACATCGCGCGAGGCGCCGCGCTCACCGTCGAGCACGGCCTGCGCCATGCGCACATTAGCCTGCACGGTGCCGCCGCGCACGGCGTTCGTCGGCCAGCGGCGCATACCGAACTGGTCCGGGTCGATGAGGTACGAGCGGACCTCGCCGTGGCGGGCTTCATGCACCCGCGTCGGCGCGCAAACGGAGATTTCGTCCAGACCATCCTGGCCGTGGACGACCATCGCGTGCTCCGCGCCGAGCAGGTCCAGCACCCGAACGACCGTCTCGCCCAGGCCCGCCACGGCGACGCCGGTGAGCTGGCGGCGGGCACCGGCCGGGTTGGTGAGCGGACCGAGGATGTTGAACACCGTGCGCACGCCGATATCGCGGCGGGGCACGGCGGCGTGCTTCATGGCCGGGTGGTACAGCGGCGCGAACATGAAGCCGAAGCCGGTCTCGTCGACGCAGCGCGCCACACCGGACGGCGGCAGGTCGATCGCCACGCCGATCGCCTCGAGGAAATCGGCCGCGCCGCAGGCGCTGGTGATACTGCGATTGCCGTGCTTGGCCACCCTGCCGCCGGCTGAAGCGACGACCAGTGCGCTCATGGTGCTGATGTTGAACGTGCCAGACCCGTCGCCGCCGGTCCCGACCACGTCGACCACCTGATCGCCCGCGTCCACCCGGGTGGCCGCCTCACGCATGACCTCCGCCAGCCCGGCGATCTCCTCGGGCGTCTCGCCCTTCATACGCAGGGCGATGGCGAATGCCGCGATCTGCGACGGCGTCGCTTCGCCCTCGACCAGCGAGCGCATCGCCGCGCGCGCTTCCTCCCGCGACAGGCTTTCGCCAACAACGAGCTTGCCAAGCGCTTCCTTGACGCTCATGGAGGTGTGACCGCCGCCACGGGAATCGCTCGGCGAAGAGCAGTGTCCGCTTCGCGGGATCGCTTCCGCGAGAGGTCCTTGCCGACACTCGAGGTTGCACGTGTCTCGCCGTCGCTCATGAACGTGCCTCCGATCTGGCGGCGGCCATCTGAGGCTCACGCGCGGGGTCGCCCGGGTGCGGCGCAGTGTTCATCGCCAGGAAATTGCGCAGCAGGTCCTTGCCCTGTTCGGTGAGGATGCTCTCGGGGTGGAACTGGACCCCCCAGACGGGATATTCACGGTGGCGGACGCCCATCACCACGCCGCTGTCAGAGTGGGCGGTCACTTCGAGACAGTCAGGCACCGCTTCAGGCGCGGCGCACAGCGAGTGGTAACGAATGGCCGAGAATGGATTCGGCAGCCCCTCGAACACACCCTCCCCGGTGTGGTGGATGCGCGAGGCTTTGCCGTGCATCAGCTCGGGCGCGCGGGTAATCACGCCGCCGAAGGCTTCGGCGATGGCCTGGTGCCCCAGACACACGCCCAGCACCGGAGTCGAAGGTCCCAGAGCACGGATCAGGTCGATCGAGACGCCCGCGTCGCGCGGCACGCCCGGCCCGGGCGAGACCACCAGGAAATCGGGCGCCAGCGAACGCGCTTCATCCACCGTGATCGCGTCGTTGCGAACCACCGTGACCGACGCGCCGAGCTCGCACAGGTACTGGTACAGGTTGTAGGTGAAGCTGTCGTAGTTGTCGACGAGCAGGACGCGCGGGCCGCTCATGCCACCACCTCGAGCTTGACCGCCGTCGGTCTGCCTTCCATGCGCTCGGCCTCGGCCACCGCGGCCAGCGTGGCATTCGCCTTGTTGATCGTTTCTTGATACTCGGTGGGCGGATCGGAGTCGGCCACGATGCCTGCGCCGACCTGGATGTGCGCCACACCGTCCTTGAGCACCAGCGTCCGAATGGTGATGGCGGTCTCGAGATCGCCATCGCGATTGAAGAAGCCGATGGCGCCACCGTACGGGCCGCGCTGATCGGCCTCGAGCTCGGCGATGATTTCCATGGCGCGGATCTTGGGCGCCCCGGTGAGTGTCCCGGCGGGAAAGCACGCGCGCAGCGCGTCGATCGGCCGCAGGCCCGGTCGCAGCTTGCCGACCACGTCCGAAACGATGTGCATCACGTGCGAGTAGCGCTCCACCTCCATCAGGCGTGGCACGCTGACGCTGCCTGGCTGGGCGACTCGACCGACGTCGTTGCGTCCCAGATCGACCAGCATGATGTGCTCGGCGCGCTCCTTCTCGTCGGACAGCAACCGCTGGGCCAGCGCTTCGTCCTGCTCGGGCGTGTCGCCGCGCGGCATCGTTCCGGCGATCGGCCGGGTCGAGACGTGGCCGTCCTCCACCAGCACCAGCAGCTCGGGCGAGGCGCCCACGATCTGGTAGTCGCCGAAGTTGAGGAAGTACATGTACGGGCTGGGATTGATCGAGCGCAGCGCTCGGTACAGGCTCACCGGGCTGACCAATGTACGGACCGAGAGGCGTTGTGACGGTACAATCTGGAAGCACTCGCCGGCCGCGATGGCCTCCTTGGCCTGGCGGACCATGCCTTCGTATTCGGGCTGTGAGGTGTTGCTGACGATGCCGTCCGGCCGCGCGCGGCCCGGGGCGTCCTCCAGGCCAGCCATGTGTGCGCCGCCGCGCAGCCGCTCGAGCAGGTCGTCCAGCCGTTCACAACCACGGCGGTAGTCGGTTGGCAGGTCTTCGGTCAGCGGCACGTAGGTGACCGCTTTGATGGTGCGGCGGAGATGGTCGAAGACGAGCAGTGTGTCGACCATCATCAGGTGCGCCAGCGGCAGGTCGAGCGGGTTGTTGGCCGCCGCGGGGATGCGCGGCTCGAACTTCCTGGCGAGCTCGTAGGCCAGGTAGCCGACGGCGCCGCCGCCGAAGCGAGGCAGCCCGGGCAGCCTGGCCACGCCTTCGCGAGCGACCATGCGGTCGATCAGGTCCAGCGGGTCGGTGTAGCTCAGATCGGCCGACCCTTCGCCACCCTGGTAAGTGGCGTGATCGTCGTAAATCGCGAGCGAGCGCTCCAGACCGGCAGCCACGAACGAGTAGCGCGCCACGAATTCGCCGCCCTCGACACTTTCGAGCAAGAAGCTGCCGGGTCCGGCGCCCAGCTTGAGCAGCGCCGAGACGGGCGTTTCCAGGTCGGCCAGGACCTCGCGGTAGATCGGCGCGTAATGCGCCGTCGCCGCCATACGGCCCAGGTCGGCCAGGCTGGGGTACACGTGCGAGCCCATCAGGCCTTCACCTCCAGCGCATGTACCCGCTGGCGCGCGCTCGGAAAGTAGTTGAGGCCCATCGCCTCGCGGGCAAGCTCGAGCGTCTCGATGGCTTCGGCACGCGCCCGACGGCTACCCTCGCCCAGCACGTCGTCGAGCAGTCCAGGTTGACGCTCGTACTCTGCGCGACGCTCGCGGATGGGGTCGAGGAACGCATTGAGCGCCACGACGAGCTTCTGCTTGACCTCCACGTCGCCGACTGTGCCCTTGGTGTAGCGCGCCTTGAGCTCGCGCACCTCCTCGTGATTTGGATTGAAGGCGTCGTGGTAGGTGAACACGGGGTTGCCTTTGACGTGGCCTGGATCGGTCGCGCGCAGCCGCGTCGGGTCGGTGTACATGGACATGACCTTGCGGCGGACGGTCTCGGCATCGTCCGAGAGCATGATCGTGTTGCCGATGGACTTGCTCATCTTGGGTTTGCCGTCGGTGCCGGGCAGCACCGGGAAGCGCGCCGCCAGGTACTCGGGCTCGGGGAACACCGGGGCGTACAACTGGTTGAAGCGGCGCGCCACCTCACGCGTCAGCTCGATGTGCGACATCTGATCTTTGCCGACGGGCACCACCTCGCCGCGCACCATCAGGATGTCGGCCGCTTGCAGCACCGGGTAATTCAGCAGCCCCAGCGACGCGCTCTCCAGCTTCAGGTCGCGCACCTGTTCCTTCAGCGTCGGGATGCGCTGGGCGCGTGTGGCGCTGACCAGCATGGTGAACAGCAGGAACAGCTCAGAGACTTCGGGGATCAGCGACTGCAGATACAGCGTGCTCCTGGTCGGATCGATGCCGACCGCCAGGAAGTCGAGCACGCCTTCGCGGATGTCGTCGCCGATCGTCCTGGCCGTCTCGTAGCCGGTCGTGAGCGAGTGGTAGTCGGCGATCAGAAAGAAGCACTCGTACTCGCCGCTGTTCTGCAGCTCGAGGTCTTTCTCGAAGGTGCCGACGTAATTGCCGAGATGGAATTTGCCGGTTGGGCGCAGCCCCGTCAGCAAGCGCTTCTTGCCGGGCGCCCGTCCGTTCTGTCGCTGTTCTGCCATGTGCGAGGTGCTCCTTGAGATGACGAAAGCCTCCTGTCCGCAAGGGACGAGAGGCTCGATCTCGTGGTGCCACCCTCATTCGCCGCTGCTCAGCGGCCTCTGGCAGACGCGGGCCAGCGGCCGACGTCTTGAGCTGAGATAACGGGGCTCGTTCCGGCTCAGCCTACCCCTCGTACGAGGATCGGAGAGCGACTCGCAGGTCCATTCGGTGTCTGGCGAGGCACCGGCTCACACCTTCCCCGGTTCTCTGAGCCCGCCCGGACACGTACTCGTCCTGGTCGACGTCTTTTGACTGTACGCGCGACTATAGGGCTCGGGCGTGGCCGCGTCAACAGCCGAGTGGAAACTGAAACAGCGGCGTGTAGGTTGGCCCGCGCGGGCTCAGCCGACTTTCGAACAGCGTCAGGTGGTCTATGGCGAAGGGGGTGTGCCGCAAGCGATCGGTCGGCGGCCAGCCGGCGGGCGGACCGCCGCGTGCCTGCTCGCGTCGCCGCGCCAGGGTGACGTGCGGCGTGAATGGACGGTCCTCGAGCGCGAAGCCTGCCTGACGCAAGGCGGCCGCCAGCCTCGTCTGCAGATCGGCCATGGCCTCGAGGTCGCCGTCCAGACCGACCCACAGCACGCGTGGCGCGCGGCGCGAGCCGAAGCTGCCCGCCTCACCCAGCCGCAGCGTGCCTGGCCGACTGTCCCTGGCCGCCACTTCGCCAATGCGTTGCAGCTCCTGCAGCCGCTCGCCCGGCTGCTCACCCAGAAACGCCAA
>CBJLVJ010000170.1:0-6204 GCA_966426465.1 uncultured bacterium
AATCGCACGCGAAGTACGGCGCGTATTACCTGTTTGCTGGTACGCGCTCCGATAAACCGGGTTACGTGCTGGCGCAGTCGTCGGCCAGCGCGCCCGCGGCGTACCAGGGCAACCAGGGGCAGGTGCAGCGCGAGGTTTCGCCGAACGTGAGCATGTCGCTGAGCGTCGATGCGCAGGCCGCGTTCGATCCGGTGTTCGATGCGCTGAACACGCTGGCTACGGGCCTTGCAACTAACGATGTGACCGCCATTTCCAGCAGTCTCGATAAGCTTGACGCAGGTACCAACAGCGTGCTGAATGCGCGCGCACAGGTCGGCGCCAAAGTCAATCGGCTGGATGCGCTGCAGCAGAACCTGCAAAGCATCAAAGTCAACCTCACGGGTCTGCTGTCGAACACCAAAGACGTGGACATGGCCGAGGCGATCACCAACTTCAGCGTGGCCCAGACGGTCTACCAGGCCTCCCTCAAGGCCTCCGCCCAGACCCTCCAGCCCAGCCTGCTCGACTACCTCCACTAGCCCGGTACTGTCGGCTGGCGGGCGCGGTACCTGGCGCTCTCAAGAATCGGCGCGGCCAGTCGTAGAGTGCGCTGCATGTCAGCGACCGCGCAGTTTGCGCCTTCCTCCTCAGAACATCAGCTCTCGCCTGAGGCTGCCGACGTGGCCATCGTGTTCCCGGAGGGACTCGTGGGCTGCCCCGAGTGGCAACACTTCGTCCAGGTGGTCGACTCGGACGAAGCGCTCCCAGTCGCTCTTCTGCAGTGCCTCGACGACACGACCGTCCAGCTCATGGTGACCGACCCTGCCCTGGTCGAGCCGGGCTACACCGCGCCACTGTCGAGCGCTGAGCGCGCCGCGCTGGGCCTGTCGAACGCCATCGAACCCGTGGTGTACTGCACACTCTCGGTGAGCCAGGACGGATCCATCTCGGCCAACCTCCTGGGCCCGCTGGTGGTCAACCCCACCACGCGCCGCGGGCTGCAGCTGGTGCTGACCGAGTCCAGCTACTCCACCCGCCACCCGGTCGCGCAGATCGGTGGGCCAGAAGGCCAGGTCTGATCGATGCTGGTTCTCAGCCGCAAGTGCGACCAGAGCCTGCTGGTCGGCGACAACATCGTGGTGACCGTGCTTGGCATCGACGGCGATCGCGTCAAGCTCGGCATCGATGCGCCACGCAGCGTGTCTGTCCTCCGCCGGGAAGTCTTCGAGCAGCTTCGGTCGGCCAACACCAGCGCGGCAGCCGCGATTGTTCCAACCAATCTCCAGTCGGTTGCCGCGGCGCTGCGCGGTCGGACCAGTCAACTCGAGGTGCGAAAGCCGTGACTACCGCTACTCTTGGCCAGCATCGCCTGCCGGTCGCCTTCGAGCAGGCGATGGACCTCGATATCTCCATCATTATTCAGGCAGTGGGCGACGCTCGCGGCGCGCGCCGCTGGCTGACGGCGGTGCTGGATAACACGCCCGATGCGCTCGTGCCCCACACTCAGCTCGGCCAGACGGCGGTGCTGCTCGAGCGGGCCCTGCCGGGCTCAGCAGTGCCGGGCGTCATGGACGTGGAGTCCGCCATCGCTCGGGACGATTGGCAGACGGCGTACGACCTGTGCATGAGCAACGCGCAGCCCTCCAGCGCCGCGCTGGCGAGCGTGATGCTGGTGGTGGACGCCTTGAATTCAGCGGAGCAGTACGACGCGGTGCTCGGCCTGCTCAGTCGCGCCGTCGACCAGTATGAAGGCACGCCCGCGGTGTACTGGGCGCTGGTCCAGGTGCTCATCAAACAGGGACGCCTGGACGACGCGGAGGTCGCCCTGGAGCTGCTGCGCGGCCACGCCGGCTGAGACTTCCTGAACTACCTGCCCGCATCTTGGGGCCTCGCTCGGAAATTGATTCCGGCGGGGCCTCAAGTCTTTCCTGGACCTGCCGATGATTGGCCTGAGAGCGGTACGGAAACCGCCCCTCACATTCCAACGGGCACGGAGAAGCCACTCACATGGGAATGCGCATCAATACCAACGTTGAAGCGTTCAACGCGCAACGCAACCTGTCGGCCACCGCGACGGCCTACGCCAAGAGCGTCCAGAAGCTGTCGAGCGGTCTGCGCATCAACACCGCCGCTGACGACGCGGCCGGCCTGAGCATCAGCGAGAAGCTGAAGGCGCAGGTCAACGGTCTGGGCCAGGCCCAGCGCAACGCGCAGGACGGCATCTCGATGATTCAGACCGCTGAAGGCGCGCTGAACGAGACGCACTCGATCCTCCAGCGTATGCGCGAGCTGACCATCCAGGCCGCCAACGACACGCTGGCGACCAGCGATCGCACCGCCATCACCTCGGAGATGAACCAGCTCTCGTCCGAGATCGATCGCATCGCCAACTCGACCCAGTTCAACGGCAAGAACCTGCTCGATGGCAGCCTGACCGCGACCAACAGCGCCAGCGCCTTCACCACCGGTAGCAACCTGACGGGCTTCACCGCTTCGGCCACCAACGTGACCCTGGGTGCGAGCGCCGCTGCTGGCAACTACTCGGTGACAGTTACCAACGCGGGCGCGACCGCCAGCAAGACCGGCAACGCCAACGCCGCGGCGACCGTAACCACTGGTGGCACGCTGACCATCGGCAGCACCAACATCACCGTTACCAGCGGCGATTCGCTGGCCACGGTGCGCGCCGCCATCGATGCCTCGGGCGCGGGTGTGACGACCAGCGTCGTCGGCGGCAAGCTCGCCTTGACGAGCAACACCGCTGGTGCGGCGGGCTCGGTCGGCGCCATCTCGGCTTCGGGTGCGGGCAACAGCATTCTGGCTGACCTCGGTCTGACCACCACCACGAACGTCACTGGCGCGGACCTGGCGGGCACGGTCTCGCTGAACGGTGGCACGGCTACGGCACTGACCGTCAACCAGGCCACGAAGTCCGCCGTGGGCCAGAACGTCACGTTGAACATGGCCGCGCTGACCGCAACCGGCGCGCAGACCACCAACAACACCGTGACCTTCACGGTGGGCAACAGCGCAGCCAACCTGCAGATCGGCGCCAATGCGGGGCAGACCCTCGCGGTGGGCATCGAGAAGATGGACGCGACGACGCTGCAGGTCAGCAGCCTGGACGTCAGCAGCGCCAGCGTCATCAATACCGCCAGCACGGGCACGCTGGCCAAGATCGACGCGGCCATCCAGACCGTGTCCGACCAGCGCTCCAAGCTGGGCGCCTACCAGAACCGCCTGGAGCACACCATCAGCAACCTCGGCGTGGCTCAGGAGAACCTGACCTCTTCCGAGAGCCGCATCCGCGACGTGGACATGGCGGCTGAGATGGTCCACTTCACCAAGACCGGCATCCTCCAGCAGGCTGGCCAGGCCATCCTGGCCCAGGCCAACCAGGCGCCGCAGGGCGTCCTCCAGCTCCTCCGCGGCTAGTAACCGCCTTCGCTCGTAACGCACTGAGGCCCTCGGCTCGATGATGAGCCGAGGGCCTTTTTGTCGAGTTGTCGAGCCGAGGACCAATGGCCGCCCCCGACGGTCCACCCGACTCTGCGCCGACGGGCGTCGCCGCGCCTATCGTCCACCAGCTTCCCTAAAGCGGCTGCCGCGCCGGCCGATGATTGATACGGGAGCACCAACCAATGTCGATCGGCAGCACCACCAGCAACAGCTCCTTCAACTTCGACGGCGTGGTCTCGGGCTTGAGCACCACGAACATCATCAGCGCGATGATGAAGTTGGAGCAGGGCCCGCTGAATCAGCTCAACGCGCAGCAGACCAGGGTCCAGTCCCGCGATAGCGCCTACCAGGCGCTCGAGGCGCAGGTGAGCGCGTTGCAAGCTTCACTGCACACGTTGTTGCTCCCGAGCAACGTCAACGCCAAGAGCGTCGCCAGCTCGACCGCGACGGTCGCGACCGCGACCGCCAACAGCGGCGCGAGTAACGCATCGTACGCGTTGACAGTCGACCACGTGGCGACCGCCACCACCGTGTCGAGCTCCACCTGGAACGCCGGTACGAGCAAGTGGGTGGTGTCTCCGATGGGCGCCGGTCTGAAGGGCGCGCCCACCACCCTGGCCAACGCCGGATTTGGCACTGCGCCTACGGCTGGCACGTTCACCATCAACGGCGTGCAGGTCACGATCTCAAATCCGACCACGCAGACGCTGGACGACGTCGTCAACGCGATCAACACGAACGTGACCACTGTCCAGGCGTCAGTGACCACCGACGCAAACGGCAACAAGAACTACATCACGCTCCACGCGCTCAATGGCCAACCGATCCAGCTTGGATCGGGCGGAGACACCAGCAACTTTCTCAGCGCCGCTCACCTCGTGTCCACCGGTGCGGTGGGGGATCTGGTCAGCTCCGTGCCACTGGGCGCCGTCAACACCGCGGCTTTGCTCTCGGCCGCCAACTTCGGTACCGCGCTGACAGCCTCGACCGGCAGCTTCCAGGTGAACGGCAAGCAGATCACGTGGGATGCTTCCAGGGACACCGTCAGCTCGATCCTGAACAAGATCAACGTCTCCGGCGCCGGGGTCACCGCTGTCTACGACTCAACCCAGGACGCGGTCACGCTCACCAACATCGCCACCGGCAGCCAGTCGATCGGCCTGACGAACGACACCGGTGGACTGCTCGCCGCGCTGCACCTGACGGGCGGCAACGCGCAGCAAAACCTCGGCAAGACAGCGCAGTTCCAGATCAACGGCGGAGCCTGGCAGTACAGCAATTCGAACACCGTTACGAACAGTCTGCCGGGCGTCTCGCTGTCTCTGGCCGGTGCCGGCTCCACCACGCTGAGCGTCAGCCAGGACACGCAGAGCACGATCAAGAACGTGCAGGGGTTTGTTGCATCGTTCAACACGCTGGTGGATGCGGTCGACAAAGACACGGCTTACGATGCCGCCAACAAGCAAGCCTCCGTCCTGACTGGCGACAGCGGCATCACCGATTTCGTCAGTCAACTGCGCGGGATGCTGGTCAACCCGGTGTCAGGACTCGCCGGCCAGTACACCAACCTGGCGAGCATTGGAATTTCCACCGGCGCCTTCGGCAGCTCGGTAGGCTCGACCAATCACCTGGTGCTCGACGAGAGCAAGCTGAGCGCGGCGCTGCAGGCCGACCCAAACTCGGTGGTGAGCGTCATCGCCGGTAGCGCGGCGGCAACCCTCAACCCCAGTGCGAGCGGTGCATCGGGCTCCGGCACCTGGATGGCCGGCATCTCGGGCACGCCGCTGGGCTCACAGCACGGCCAGTACCGGGTGACCGTCGACGCCCGTGGCAACGTGTCTTCGGTGTTCACGCCCGACGGCAGCTCGCCACTCGCGGCGACCACCGGACTGATCGCCGCGAGTGGCACCAACTCGACCCTGATTCCAGGTCTGACGATCACAGCCGGTGCTCTGCCAGCCTCAGGCAGCGCTACTGACACGATTCGTTTCGGTCAATCTGGCATTCTCGGCGCGCTGAACGACTTTCTCACCCGCCAGCTGGGAACCGGCGGCGTTTTCGACACCGAGCATACGGCTGCCACACAGCAGTTGAAGAGCCTGTCCAGCCAGATCAGCACGACCAACGCGCAGCTGACTCAGCGTCAGCAAACGCTGCAGCAGCAGTTCACGGCGATGGAGACAGCCCTGGCACAGCTCAACGCGCAGGGCGGCAGCTTGATGGCTTCACTGGGCGGAACGTCGACTTCGTCCGGCGCAGGCACACTGCGCACCTCGGGGTAAGCGATGAACAAACCGGCCCATGCCTATGCGGCACTGCTCGAGCTGGCTCAGCGCCAGGGAGCCGCGGCCGAGCGAGGCGACCTCACCGCCGCGATTGCGCTCATGCCCGCCCGTGCGGATGTGCTGGCCAGCGCCGGCGCGCCGGTTGGTGCCGACTTCGAGGCCATTCGCGACGTCCTGCGGCTCGACCGCGATCTCGCCAGCGCGCTGCGGCGCAAAATGATTGACATCCGCAACGAAGCGGTCGGCCTCCAGCAGGGACGTACCGCGCTGGCTGGCTACCAGCCGCCGCTCGGCGAAAGACGTCCGCGCAGGCTCAACGCGCTCGGCTGACGGACTCGTCGGTCAACGCAACCTGCGTGTAGTTCGGCCAGCTCCGGTCGCGCGCGGAGATCACCGTGGGTGGCAGCGGCCACTCGATCGCGAAGCCCGGATCGTCCCAGCGCACGCCGCCCGACGCGTGCGGGGCGTAAAACTCGGAGAT
>CBJLVJ010000171.1:0-6176 GCA_966426465.1 uncultured bacterium
TCGCTGGCGCCGAAGTTTCGATTGTCAAAGACGAGCGCAGCCAGGCCCGCCTCGGCGAACGCTTCGGCGAATCGGTCCAGGTACATCTCCTTCACGGCGGAAAAGCCGTGAGCCATGACTACCGTCGCGAATGGTCGCGCGCCGGCGTCCGGCGTGTACAGCCATCCTCGTAGCCTGGGACCGTCAGCCTGAAACTCGACATCCTGACGCATGGCAGATCCTCCTCGATCGCGCTCCCGCCCCCGCGGCTAGTAAATACCGGCGCTTTTGGCGATGCAAGCGGTCCCGCCACAGGGCTGCCGCGGCAAGTGTGGGTCAGTACACGCGTCCGCGCTGGCGGGCGATGTCGAAGCTGGCCGTCCTGGCCACGGCCATGACGGTCATGACGCCAGCCTGGACCGGATCGCTGACGACCAGGTCGGCGGCGCTCGGCGCCGAGCCAGCCATGTTCAGGCTGACGACCAGCACGCCTTTCTGGCGCACCTCCTGAACCGCGAGGGTGATCTCGCCACCCATCAGTGAGCCGGCCAGGACCAGGGCAACCGCGCGCGGCAGCCGCGGCACGGCGCGAACGGCGTTGGCCAGGTTCTCCTCGCCCACGATCGGGATCGTGTCGATGCTGATCTTTTCGCCGCGGATGTTGTGGCGGTCTGCTTCGGCGATGGCGCCCAATGCCACCTGGCCGACCTGGGCGCCGCCGCCGATGACGATGATGCGCTTGCCGAAGACTTCGAGCATGCTCGGGACGCGCTCGACGCTGCTAACCACGTCGAGCGATTCCATGTCTCGGATGAGCTGGTCCTCGTCGTCGACGCCGTACAGCTCCCAGAAGATAGCGCTGCGGTCGCCGCGCTCGAGAATGTCGACGGAGTGGATGTAGCCGCCGTGGCGGACGATGACGCTGGTCATCTCGTACAGCACGCCCGTGCGGTCCACCCCGCGACACACGATCGCCAGCGGCGGCGTCCGCGTCTCGTCAACAGGCCGCTCGAGCACAGCGGCTACTCGTGGACGCGGAGCAGCGAGCCGACGGTTTTGACCACGGGCATGTGGCTGAGGGTGGCGATGGCGTCCTGGACGGCGGCCTCGCTGGCAACGTGGGTGGTGAGCACGATCTCGGCGCCGGGCACGTCGTCACCGAGCACCACGCTTTCCTTCTGGACCACGCTGGCCAGGCTGATGCCGCGGTCGCCCAGCACCGTGGCAATGGCGGCCATCACGCCCGGGCGGTCCAGCGTCAGCAGGCGAAGGAAGTAGCGGGAGTGCAGGGCGCTCATCGGCCGCAGCGCCGGCGCCTGGCGTGCCGCCTGACGCGACCCGCGCCCGGCGCTGGTGCCCAGCGCAATCAGGTCGGCGATCACCGCGCTGGCCGTCGGCTCCGAGCCCGCGCCGCGCCCGTAGAACAGCGACGAGCCAATCAGGTCACCCTCCACCTGCACCGCGTTGAAGGAGTGGTCCACGCTCGCCAGCATGGAGCCTTGATGCACCAGCGATGGATGCACCCGCGCTTCAACCTGACCGTCGACCAATCGGGCAATGGCCAGCAGCTTGATGCGATAGCCCAGCTCAGCGGCATACAGAATGTCGCGCTGCGAGACATGCGTGATGCCCTCGCGCCACACCTGCTCGGGCATCACTGGCGCGCCGAACGCCAGCGACGCCAGGATCGCCAGCTTGTACGCCGCGTCCCACGCCTCGACGTCGTTGGTCGGATCGGGCTCGGCGTAGCCAAGCTCCTGCGCCTCGCGCAAGGCGTCGGCGAAGCTGGCGCCGCTCTCGGTCATGCGCGTCAGGATGTAGTTCGTGGTGCCGTTGACGATGCCCACCACGCTGGTAATGTCATTGGCGGCCAGGTCGAGCTGAAACGGCCCGATCAGCGGAATGCCGCCGCCCACACTCGCCTCGTAGGCGACCGTGACGCCGCGGGCGGCAGCCGCACCGAGGATCACCGGCCCGTGTTTGGCCATGACCTCCTTGTTGGCCGTGACGACGTGCTTGCCGCGCTCGATGGCTTCCAGGATCAGCGTGCGCGCAGGCTCTTCGCCGCCAATGACCTCGACCACGATGTCTACCGACGGGTCGTCGAGCACCGCTCGCGCATCAGTTACCAGGGGCACCTCCAGCCTGACGCCGCGCGGCTTGTCCGGGTTGCGAACGAGCACCTTGCAAATCTGCACCGGGCGGCCGATGCGACGTTCGAGCGCGTCCTGCTTCGACAGCAGCACGCGGGCGACGCCTGTGCCGACTGTGCCCAGACCGAGGAGGCCGACGCCGAGTGGTCGAAGAGCGCTCACGCGGCGAGGCTAGCGACTCGGCGCGTTGGCACGTTCAGACGGGGCGGGCTCGACGTCCTGACCTGGAACGGACGAGCGTGCTTCGGCGACGATGCTGGCCACCCGCGGTGCCACCTTCCAGAACTGACCACGGAACACGTCCCACAGATCGAGCACGGCTTCCGCGCGACGGCTTGCCGTGAACTCGAAGTGCTCGCGGACCAGCTCGTAGACGGTGGCGAGCTCGTCAGAGTCCATCAAGCGTGACGCCTGCACCAGCTCGTCATTGAGCCGCGTCGGGAAATCACCGGTTTCGTCGAGCACGTACGCCACGCCGTTGGTCATACCAGCGCCGAAGTTTCGGCCGGTCTCGCCCAGCACCAGCACGGTGCCGCCGGTCATGTATTCGCAGCCGTGGTCGCCGACGCCCTCGATGACGGCGGTCGCGCCCGAATTCCGCACGCAGAAGCGCTCGCCGGCTCGCCCGGCGGCGAACACGCGTCCACCGGTGGCGCCGTACAGGACCGTGTTGCCGACGATGGTGTTCTTGTGTGGCGCAAAACGCGCCATATCCGCCGGCATGAGCACGATCTCGCCACCGCTCATGCCTTTGCCCAGGTAGTCGTTGGCCTCGCCTTCGAGCGTCAGGCGCATGCCGTCGGTGGTGAATGCGCCGAAGGATTGCCCGGCGCTTCCGACGCAGCGGATCTCGATGAACGGCAGTGGCCGCACCCCTGCCAGCTTCTGATCGGCCGGCTTCAACCGCCCCGCGCCGATCTCGCCGGCAATGCGCGCGCCCACGGATCGATCGCGGTTTCGAATGACACAGGCAGCCTTGAAGCGTGGACTGCCGGCGAGGACCGCGCTCGCATCTCGAAGGAGCGCCTCGTCGAGCGGCTCCTGGTCTTCGGGCCGGTCATTGCGCGGCTGGACGCAGCGACGCGTCTGTGTGCCGCTCGGATCGGGATCGGCCAGCACCGCGCTCAGATCGACGCCGTTGAACGCCGCCGTCTGGCGCAAGAGGTCGACCCGTCCCACGGCCTCGTCCAGCGAGCGCAGGCCGAGGCTGGCAAGCAGCACGCGAATCTCTTCGGCCAGATGGACAAAGAAATCGACGACCTGATCGGGCGTGCCCTTGAACTTGGCCCGCAGATCAGGCCGTTGCGTGGCGATGCCGGTCGGGCAGGTGTTGAGGTGGCACTGGCGGGCCATGTCGCAGCCGATGGCGACCAGGCTCGCGGTGCCGAAGCCGTACTACTCGGCGCCGAGGAGCGCGGCGATGACCACGTCGCGCGCGCGGCGCAGTCCGCCATCGGTGCGCAACCTGAGGCGGCCGCGCAGGCCGTTGCGCACGAGCACCTGTTGCGTCTCGGCCACGCCGAGCTCCCACGGGCTGCCGGCGTGCTTGATGCTGGTCAAGGGACTCGCGCCGGTTCCACCATCGAAGCCGGATACCAGGACGTAATCGGCGTAGGCCTTCGCCACTCCCGCGGCCACGGTGCCAACGCCAGACTCGGAGACGAGCTTCACGCCCACCCGCCCATGCGGATTGACCCGCTTCAGGTCGTAGATCAACTGGGCCAGGTCTTCGATCGAGTAGATATCGTGGTGCGGCGGGGGCGAGATCAGGCTGGTGCCCGGCACAGCGTGACGCAATCGGGCGATCAGCTCGGTCACTTTGTGAGCCGGCAGCTGGCCACCCTCGCCAGGCTTGCTGCCCTGCGCCATCTTGATTTCCATCTCCTCGGCGTGCGCCAGATAGCGCGCGTTGACCCCGAAGCGGGCGGAGGCGACCTGCTTGATCTTGTTGTCGTGCCGGTCGCCGTCGTCATGTGGCGCGTAGAAGGTCGGATCCTCGCCACCCTCGCCCGAGTTCGACCGTGCGCCAAGGCGATTCATGCCGACCGCCAGCGTCTCGTGCGCTTCGGGGCTGAGTGCGCCCAGCGACATCGCCGTACAGACGAAACGGGGCACGATGGCCGTCCACGGCTCGACCTCGTCCAGCGGTACGGGTGCGCCGGCCGGCAGGATCTCGAGCAGATCGCGCAGCGTGGCGGGCTGGTCGGAGGGGTCGGTCAGGCGATTGAACTCGTCCCACGCGCTGGGCTCGCCGTTGGCGACGCCTCTGTGCATCGCGCGGATCACGGCCGGCTCCCAGGCGTGGCGCTCACCTTCGCGGCGGAAGCGCACCAGGCCATAGTCCGGCAGCTTTGCTACGTCCGACTCGAATGCGGCGGCATGGCGTTCGAGGATTGGCCTGGCGAGATCTTCGAAGCCCAGGCCGCCGATCGGACTTGGCGTTCCGGCGAAGCAGCGTTCGACGACGCTCCGGTCGAGTCCGAGGCACTCGAAGATCTGGCCCCCGCGGTAGCTCGAGACGGTCGAGATACCCATCTTGGACATGATCTTGAGCAGCCCCTTACGAGCCGCTTTCAGGTAGTTGTGCTCGGCCGTGTCGGCCTCGGGGTACTCCTTGCGCGGGTCGTCATCGCCCAGCGATCGGGCCGTCTGGAGCGCCAGCCAGGGGCACACGACGCCCGCGCCATATCCGATCAGGGTGGCGATGTGGTGCACGTCCCAGGCATCACCGGCCTCGACCACGAGATCGGCGCGCGTGCGCAGACCGGTTTGCAGCAGGCGCTGATGAACGGCGCCAAGCGCCAGAAGCATCGGCAGAGGCGCTCTGGTGCTTCCGACGTTGCGGTCCGAGATGATCAACAGCTCCGCCCCGTCACGGACAGCCGACTCCGCCTCGTCGCAGAGCGCCTCGATGGCCGATTCCAACCGGGGCGCGCCGTCCTCAACGGACAAGGTCGCGTCCAGGTCGGCCACCGCAAGATCGAGGCGGCGGCGGATGCTGTGCAGCGTCGCCTGGTCGATGACCGGCGAAGGCAGCTCGACAAGCCCGTGCTGCGGCCCCTCGATGCGCAGCAGGTCGGGCTGCGGACCGAGCCACGTACGCAGGCTCATCACGAGCGACTCGCGTAGTGGATCGATGGGCGGGTTGGTGACCTGCGCGAAGCGCTGGCGGAAGAAGGCGTAGACGGACCGCGGCGCACGCGCAAACGGCGCGACGGGCGTGTCGTCGCCCATTGACCAGACGGCTTCGAGGCCTTCGGCGCCCATTGGCCGGAGGACGATCTTGAGGTCTTCGTTCGAGTAGCCGAACGCACGTTGAAGCGTGGTGAGCGCGAGCGGCTCGTCGGCTGTGCAGTGGCCATTCGACGAGGTGCCTTCTCGACCGTTCGACGGTTCGAGCGCGCGAGAGGTCTCCGCGCTGGCGCCAATCCACGTCTTCCAGGGGCGGCTCGCCGCCAGCTCGCGCTTGAGCTCATGGTCGTGCAGGATCTGGTGCCGCTCGAGGTCGAGCGCCAGCATCTGGCCCGGGCCCAAACGGCCCTTTTCCACGATGCGGTAGTCGTCGAGCTCGATGGCGCCCACCTCGGAGCCGGCCACGACCAGACCCTCGGCGGTCACTTTGTAGCGACACGGCCGCAAGCCGTTGCGATCGAGGGCTGCGCCGACAAATCGGCCATCAGAGAAGGCCAGCGCGGCGGGACCGTCCCACGGCTCGAGGATCGGGGCGTGATAGCGATAGAACGCCTGCACGTCGGCCGACAGCCCGCTGTTGCCTTCCCAGGCAGTGGGCATGAGCACGCTCAAGGCATGCAACACATTTCGACCGTTGCGTTCGAGCAGGTGGAGCGCCTCGTCCAGGCTGGTCGAGTCCGAGCCCTCCTCCCAGATGACCGGGCGCATTTCGGACGGCAGGCTGGCCTCGCGCGCGCGCATCCAGGCGCGATTGCCGAGCAAGGTGTTGATCTCGCCGTTGTGTGCCAGCAGCCGGAAAGGCTGCGCGAGCTGCCAGGTCGGGAAGGTGTTGGTCGAGTAGCGCTGATGGAA
>CBJLVJ010000172.1:0-6171 GCA_966426465.1 uncultured bacterium
ATGACCGGACTCGCGGCGGACATTCTCGGGTTGCCGGAGCGCGGCCGCGTGGCGGCCGGACTCGTCGCCGACCTGGTGCTATTCGATCCTGCGTCGGTCGGCGACCAGGCCACCTATGACGAGCCGACGCGGCCCGCGCGCGGCGTGGAGTACGTCATGCTCGGCGGCGAATTCGCCGTCGAACGCGGCGCCCCCGTCCGGCTGGACCTGGGTAAGGTCTTACGCCGGGTCTGAGCCCCAGAGCTGGCGGAGGAAGCCGCTGGCTTTGATCTTCTCGACGATGGTGGTGTCCACGAACTGGGCCGGCGTAGCGGTTTTGGCCTGTGGCACGTTCTCGGCGGCGACATCCAGGTTCTGCTGGATGCCCTCCATGCTGGGGAAGCCGGTTTTGCTGAGCTGGTCCTTGAAGTAGGCGTACGTTTCATCCAGCTGATCCGCGTCGTGCGTATCGGTGAAGGCCTCGATGGCTTTTTCACCGAGCGTTTTGTCTGTCTGGAAGGCGTGCGAGCCCTGGATCGCCGCGCGGACGTACCGCTCCACCTGATCCGGATGCTCGCGCAGGTACTTGCGCGTGGTCACGACCGCCGCCGTCTGCGACTTCACGCCAGTCCTGGCCACATCCAGCAGCTCGTGCAGGCCAGCCGCGCGCGCCTTGAGCGTGTCCGGCGGGGACATCACCCCGCCCTGAACCTTGCCACCGAGGATCGCCGCCAACGTCTCGGGCGGACCGCCGGTGGCGATAAACGTCACCTGGCCCTTGAGGCCGAGATAGTCCACGCCGACCTGGCCGGCGACGTGCGTGATGGCGCCAAAGTTGCTGACGCCGATCGCGCCGCCCTTCACCTGTTCGGGCCGCTCGATCGACGCGGGGACGTAAATGGATTGACCCAGCGTATCGATGAAGCCAGCCACGATGACGAAGTCGCCGCCCTGCAGGTCGGCTTCGATGATCTGCTGGGCGCCAGCGAACGCCAGAGGCACTTCGCCGCTCTGGATGGCGCCCATCAGCGGCGGGCCCGCCTGGATGCGCGACAGCTTGACGTCGAGGCCTTCCTGGTCGAAGAAGCCGCCCTGTTTGGTGGTCCACAGGGCAGCCATGGTCGCGCTCGTGGTGGTGTAGGCGGAGGTCAGCGCGACCTTGTCGGCAGGTTTCGGGGCAGCCGCGGGCGGCGCCGTTGGCTGGGGCGGCGGACTGGCTGGCGTGCAGGCCGCAAGAGCAATAACCAATGGCACAACCACGAACGAAACGGACCAGCGAAACATGAGCGACCTCCCCAACGTTATTGATAGCTACTGAGGCTGAAGGCTCCACGCGCCATCGCCGCGGACCTCCCAGAAACACGGCCCGCGTGGAAACTCGACCGGCGGCCTGTCCTGGACACTCCCACTCGTGCTTTCCACCACGACCGAGCCGCCGAGGCAGTGGGCTGTTACCTGGAAGCTCGACTGGCCGTCGCGGGAAACACTCCAGGTGGTCGGAGCGGGCGGATTGAAGTAGGCGCTCACGCTGTCGCCGCTGCCGCTGAACGTGGGCGTACCGCCGTTCGACATGGGCTGCACCTTCAAGCTCCAGGCGCCGTCGGCGGTGACGTGAAAGGACACCGGACCTTCGACTACCAGTGGGCGCTGGCCTCGGTACGTGCCGATGACGCTGGTCACGAGCTCGCTCTGGTCGCCCTGGACGGCCGTGACGATGAAGCTCGATCGGCCGTCGTGAGTGAGCGTGACCACGTCGATGCCGATGGTCAGCCCGCCGGCATACTGGGGCACGAGGTCCTCGGTCTGCGTCGTGCCCTGGCCGTCGACCTGAATTCCGCGGCCGGGCAGATTTTGCACCGTGGGCGGCTCGGGCACCGGCGTAGGCCCAACGGCGGTTGCCTGGCCTCCGCCCCCGGGGCGAGCGCACGCGCTGATGACGAGCACAGCGACCAGCATCACGAGCGGGCCGAAGCCCCGGGCCATGTCGCCTATCGTAGAGCGCGAGACGAGTGCTCGCTCAGGGCGCAGGCAGCAAAGACGGCGAATGCACGGCGGTGCTAGCATGGCGCACTGGTCGTGAGAGCGTAGGCAGCCGCTGAGTGTCGCGCGGCGGGTCGGGGGCCCGGGCTGCCAGGCACACTCTCACCACCTGCTCCAACCGAACAGCCCAGGACCGCGCGGCGCGACAGGGGGTCGTCATGGCAGACGCCGAACCTCCAGCAGGTTCATCGCCCGACGCGGAAGGCGGCGGGCTGGAACACGCCCGTCCCGTCATTACCCGGCGAGATTTCATCGCCGGTGCGGGTATCGGTGTGGCGGGCACCGCGGTCGTCGCTGGCGGCGTCGCGCTCGTCACGCGCGGTCAGACCGCACCAGTGGCGCAAACGGTCCAGACCGCGCCCGGCGGTCCGGCGGTGGCCGTGCCGCCTGCTCCGGCGGTGGGCGCACCGGCCCAGGTCGAGGCTCAACCGTCGGCCCAGCAACCGGCTGTCCCGATCAAGGAGCAATTGCCACGCACCATGCGGCGGGTCACGCTGAACCTCGACGGGGTTGCCCGTGACGTAACCGTCGACGTGCGTGAAAGCCTATGGACGACCATGAGCCGCCAGTTGGGCATCTCGGGCGCGAACCTCGGCTGCGACCGCGCCCAGTGCGGCGCGTGCACGGTGGTGGTCAATGGCCGAGCTGTCAACAGCTGCACCGTGCTCACGGCGCGCCTCGGCCGAGGCCAGAAGATTCTGAGCGTCGAAGGCATCCGGCTTGGACCCGGTATCGACGGCCTGCACCCCATTCAGCGAGCGTTCTGGGAACAGGGCGGCTACCAGTGCGGTATCTGCACGCGCGGCTTCATCATGAGCACGTACGCGCTGCTGCAGGTCAACACCAGCCCGAGCACCGACCAGATCAAAGAGGCGCTCGCCGGCAACATCTGCCGTTGTGGCGAATATAGCAAGATCTACGACGCGGTGAACGTGGCCGCGGCGGCTCTGCGCAACCCGCCCGCGCCGAAGCAGGTCGTGGTTGGCCCGGCGCCAGCGCGTACAGCGCCGCTGACCAGCAAACAGTTCACCTTCGTCACCCAGCTCGGCTCGCCGGAGTTCATCGCCGACGTCAACACGGAGCTGCGCAAGACCAACGGTATCAGCGGTGTGAGCGGCAACGACACGACCGCCACGGTCACCTACGACGACAGCCTCATCAATGAAGACCAGATCCGCAAGGCGTTGGCCGACGCGGGCTACCCGGTCAAGTAGTCGGGGAGCGACATATGCCAGTCAACGTCGATCTGTTGAGGGTCGCATCCGATCACGCCTACGCGCGAGAGCTGACGGCCGAGCAATGGTCGTCGGTGCTCGCCAGCCAGGATCTCGCGGCTCTCAGGGTGGGCAGCCCGGAGGTTGCCCAGGCAATCGCGGCCCAACACGTCGCGCAGCAGAGCGGTGCGCCCCAGGCGCCCGCATTCGCCAACCCCGGCGCGCAACTGGCGGCCGCCGATCTCAAAGTGATCGGCCAGCCGCGCATTCGCACGCAGGGCTTCGGTGTGGTGACCGGGCTCGGCAATTACACCGAGCACATGAATGTCACCAACCAGATTTATATGAAGGTTCTGCGCAGCCCACATCCGCATGCGCGCATCAAGGCGATCGACTCGACCGAGGCCGAGCAGACGCCTGGCGTCGTGGCTGTGCTGCACCGCTTCAACACGCCACGCGAATACCAGGACATCAAGATGGGCTCCGGGCCGCCGGACCGCTTCCTGTTCTCGGAGGAAGTCTTCCAGGCAGGCGTGACCGTCGCGGTCGTCGGCGCCGAGTCACCCGAGATTGCCGACGAGGCCATCCGCAAGATCACGGTGGACTACGAAGTCCTGCCGGCAGTCATCGATTTCATGGAGGGCATGCAATCGGGCACGCCCCGGCAATTCGACAGCAAGTTCGACGGGACCATCTCGACCATCAGCACGCCGCTGGTGCGCGGCCAGGGTGATGCCGCCTTCGGCTCGGCCGAAGTCGTGGTCGACGAGGTGGCCATCAAACCCATCGAGGCCCACACGGCGCTCGAATTGACCAACAGCGTGATGTGGTGGGACGGCGATCGCCTCACCGCCTACAACACCAACCAGGGGCCGTTTCTGTTCCGCTCGAGCGTGGCCGCGGCGTTCAACATCCCGCTCAACCAGGTGCGCTGGTTGAACACGGGCTACATGGGCTCCGGCTATGGCTTCCGAGCGCTGGCCGAGATCGACGACATTCACCCCGCGGTGCTGGCCAGGGTCACCGGTCGACCGGTCAAGACGACCCTGACGCGCTACGAAGATGCCACGACGCGGGGTCACCGGCCGCGCTTCCGCAACGAGATGAAGCTGGGTGTCAACCGCGATGGCAGCCTGGTGGCCGGGCACTTCAAGGTCATCGCCGATATCGGTGCGACCAAGTTCGCGGCCGCTTCGAGCGCCTGGTTCACCATGTACAACACGTACAAAATTCCGAACCTGACGCTCGAAGGCATCGACGTGATGACCAACAACTTCGTTGCCTTCGCCTATCGATGCGTGATGCATCCGAACGGCACCTTCGCCCTGGAAACCACCATGGAGAAGGCGGCGTACGCCATCGGCATGGACCCGGTGCAGTTCCGTCTCAAGAATTTGAACGAGGTGGGGAATCCGGATACGGGCAAGCCATTCTCGAACCCAGGTCTGCGGGATTGCATCAGCATGGCCGCCGACCGGATTGGTTGGACGCAGAAGTGGCACCCGGCCAAGGCGAAGGAGGTTCGGCCAGGGGTGTTCCACGGCATCGGGCTGGCGGCGCATGCCTGCTCGCACGGTGCGGGTGGACAGCCGGCGACGGGCACCATCCTGCTCAATCCGGATGGCTCGATCGAGGCGGTCTCGGGTAGCACTGAGATTGGTGGCGGCGAGCGCACCCAGATGCGCATGATTGCCGCCGAAGCGTTGGGCGTGCCGTACGAGGCCGTGAGCATCTCGCCTTCGGTTGACACGGACGTCACCACCGACACGGGTGTAAGCGGTGGCAGCCAGCAGACCAACAGCGGTGGCTGGGGTATGTACGACGCGGCGATGGACGCGCGGCGGCAGCTGTTCGAGGCGGGGGCGCAGATGCTCACCGCCCAGGTACGTAAGAACAACCCGGGCGCGGCGGCGGTCACCCCCGATCAGCTCGACATCACCGAAGGCAAGTGGGTCAGCTCCAGGGTCGACCCGAACCTCAAGGTCAAGATCGGTCAGGTGGTCACGGTGAACGGCGGCGCGATTATTGGTCGCGGCGTCCACATTCAAGATCCGCGCTGGGAGCGCACGGCGTGGGCCGCTCACGCGGCGGAGGTCGAAGTCGATACCGTTACCGGTGAAGTCAAAGTCACCAGCTACGTGGCGGCGCATGACGTGGGACGCGTCATCAACAAGATGGGCCTGGAGCAGCAGATCGAAGGCGGCGTGACGATGTCGCTGGGGTCCACGCTGTACGAGGAGCTGCTGGTCGACAAGGCGACCGGCCTGCCGCTCAACGGCAACATGCTCGATTACCGGGTTCCGTCGATCAAGGACGTGCCCGAAAAGATCGACGTGATCCTGGTCGAGCATCCCAAGGAGTATGGCGTCTTCGGTGCGCACGGTATCGGCGAACCAGCGATGGGTCCGGAAGGGCCGACCATCGCCAACGCTGTGTACAACGCGACCGGCATCTGGTTCAACGAGCTGCCTATCACTCGCGAGCGGGTTGTCGCCGCGGTCAAGGGGAGTGGATAAGCCATGAAGGGATTCGAGCTGTACGAGCCGGCCACGGTGGCCGAAGCCACGCAGACCCTGACCCAGCTTGGGCCCAGGGCGAGGGTCCTGGGCGGAGGCAGCGACCTGGTCGGCGGCATCATGAAAGACTGGATCACCGGCAAAGGCATGCCTCTGCCGGACGCCCTGATCGATCTGACCACCATCCCCGACCTGGACAAGATCAGCGTGGGTGCGGACGGAGCGCGCATCGGCGCAACCGCGACGCTCACCGACGTTGCCGAGCACGCCGATCTGCAGCAGCAGTTTCCGCTGCTCACGCAGGCGGTGCTGTCGATCGCCTCACCCCTGATCCGCAACTTTGGCACGCTGGGCGGCAACATCAACCAGCGGCCGCGCTGCTGGTTCTTCAGAGGCGAAGGCTTCAATTGCTACAAGAAAGG
>CBJLVJ010000173.1:0-6163 GCA_966426465.1 uncultured bacterium
TCCTGCGCCGTGGCGACGCGACCGTTGCCGAGCGGGCGTGGGCCCTGGACGCGCACGGCGTGCCGGATCGGGTGCGCGATGCGGACGTGCTTCGCGCCACCTATGGCGGGCACCTGATCGAGCTCGATCGCGGTGAGGTGGTCCTGCTGGACGATCCTCACCACCAGCACGGCCGGCGCTAGGCCGATGCTCGATCTCGTAGCGCATCCCCTGACGCTCGGCTTCATGCAGCGCGTCGTGCTGGCCTCCGTCCTGGTTGGCGGTTTGACGGCTCTGGTGGGTGCCTACGTGGTGCTGAAAGGGCTGGCTTTCATCGGCGACGCCGTGTCCCACGCGGCCTTTCCCGGCGTGGTCGTGGCCTTCATGCTGCGGGTGCCCATCTATCCCGGCGCGGTGGTGGCGGCACTGCTCACCGCGCTCGGCATCGGCTGGATCAGCCGCCGCGCGGCGCTGCGCCTGGATACCTCGATCGGCGTCCTGTTCGCCGGCGCCTTCGCCGCTGGCGATCCTGTCGCTGCTCGTCGTCCTGGCGCTGCTGGCCAGCTACAAGGAGCTGCTGTTCGCCACCTTCGACCCGCCTCGGCGCCCAGGCCGCTGGCTATCCGGTGGGCCTGCTCGAGTACGGCATGCTGGCCCTGGTCGCGCTGGCCATCGCGGTTTCGATCCAGGTCGTCGGCATCATCCTGGTAGTGGCCATACTGGTCACCCCGGCCGCGACCGCTCAGCTGCTGACCAACCGCTTCCGGCGCCTGCTGCTCCTCGCGGTGGGGCTGTCGATCATCGAATCGGTGGTGGGGCTGTACCTCAGCTTCTACGGCAACTGGGCCTCGGGTGCGACCATCGTGCTGGTGGAGACCGCCGTCTTCGGTCTGGCGCTGGCGCTGTCGCCGCATCGCCGCGTGCTGGTTGAACGACCGGCCGGCTAGACCAGCCGGCGGACGCACGCGCACACCGCGGTCGCCGGACTGCACCGCGGTGAGCGAGCACGCACCATCGCGCGTGGTGGTGGCGGGGCGCCGGTGTACTGGATCAGCCGCGCGGGTGGGGCGCCAGCCAGTCGGCGGCGGGGCCCTTGGGCACGATGCGGCTCGGGTTCAGCGTTTCATGCGTCATGTAGTAGTGGCGTTTGATGTGATCGAAGTTCACCGTTTCGCCGAAGCCGGGCGTCTGATACAGGTCGCGCGCGTACGCCCACAGGTTCGGGTAGTCGACGAGGCGGCGCAGGTTGCACTTGAAGTGGACGTAGTACACCGCGTCGAAGCGCACCAGCGTGGTGAACAGGCGAACGTCGGCCTCGGTCAGCTGGCTGCCCACCAGGTAACGCTGCTGCGCCAGGCGCTGCTCGAGCTCGTCCAGCGTTGAGAACAGCGCGTCGAAAGCTGACTCGTAGGCGGCCTGGCTGGCGGCGAAGCCGGCTTTGTACACGCCATTGTTCACGTTCTCATAGACCATGGCGTTGATTGCGTCGATCGCGGGGCGGAGCTCGACCGGGTACAGGTCTATCGAACGATCGGCGAACGCCTCGAACTCTGTCGCCAGCTGGGTGCTGATGTGTGGGAAATCGTTGGTCACCAGGCGGCGCCTCACCCGATCCCACACGCACGGCACGGTAACGCGGCCCTGATAGCCCGGGTCGGTGGCCAGGTATGCCTCGCTCAAGAACGAGAAGCCGTTGACCGGGTCGGGACCGTAGGTGCCGTCGGGCGCCTCCCGAAAGGCCCAGCCGCGCTCGTCGCGGATGGGGTCGACCACCGACATGGACACCACGTCTTCGAGCTTCTTCAGCTTGCGGACGATGATCGAGCGGTGCGCCCACGGGCATGCCAGCGAGACGTACAGGTGGTAACGGCCCGGCTCGGCGCGGAAGCCGCTCGAGCCGTCGGCGGTAATGCGGTCGCAAAACGCGTTGGACTGACGGACGAAGGCCCCGTCAGCGCTGGTCTCACGGTTGAACTGGGCGACGCTGGGTGCGGACGTGCTCACGTGGTGTGGTCTCCCGGCCGGAAGTGTAAGCGCGACTGGTCCGCATCCTGCCCAATCCTCCCGACGGAAGAGCAACGTCGCATGCGCACGCTGTTTACCGACCGGGCGTTTCAGGCTGGCTGGCGCGCAAGCGTGGCGGCGCTGCTGGTGCTCGGCGCAGTGCTCGTGGTGCAGCGCGCCTGGGACGTCGTCGAGCCGCTGATCGTCGCGGTCGTACTGGCGACCGCGCTGTGGCCGTGGGTCTCGCGCATTTCCAACACACCGCTCGGGCCCGCGAGCTTCCGGGTTCCCCGATTGCTGGCTACCGCGCTCGTGTTCATCATGACCGTGGGCACCGCCGGAGTCGTGCTGTGGTTCGCGCTGTGCGCCTTGCTCCCTGAGATCGACGGTGTGCTGGCCGCGTTTCCCGATCAGACGGCGCCCGTGCGCGAGTACCTGCAGCCGTTCCGCGTCGGCGACCTGGCCGGCGGGGCGGAACAACTGGCGAGCGAGGTCGCGCGCCAGGCGACGAACCCGTCTGGACAGGCGGCTCAGACGACCACGGGTCAGCCCGCGCCAGTCAACGCGGGTGCCCTGGCGCTCGGTCTCTTCGGCGGTGTCGTGCGGCTGGGTCTGGTGGTGATCTTCACGTTCTTCCTGCTCGTCGATGGCCACCGCTGTGCCCGCTGGGCGCTGCACTGGCTGCCGCCGGACAGCCAACCCCACTTCGAGAGCCTTGGCATGCGCATTCGCGACCGCATCAGCCGCTGGGTGCTGGCGCAACTGCTGTACGGCTCGATCAGCGGGCTGATCATCTGGGTCACGATGTGGCTGATTGGTCTGCGCACGCCGTGGCTGTACGCCATCATCGGTGCGACGCTGGGCATCTTTCCCGGGCTCGGTCCGTGGGTGGCGGTGGTGCCGGCGTTCGTCGTCGCACTGGGCATGTCTGCCTGGCAGGCCTTGGCCGTTGGCGCGTTCGGCCTGACCATGTACGTCGTCGACAGCACAACCTTGAGCACCAGGATTTATGGCGAGCTGCTGCGGCTGCCGACGTTCGTGGTGCTGCTGTCGCTGCTGATCGGCGCGGCGCTGATGGGGGTGTGGGGCGCGCTGATCGCCGCGCCGGTCGCGGCCGGCATCCAGTCCGTGCTCGAAGACCAGGCATGTCCGCGGCTGAGGTACCTGGCATCCATCCGGCCGTCCTCGCGCGGCGAGCAGGCCGGCTGATCCGCGCCCGGGCGTTCACGAGCGCGCTGATCCGACCTGGATGTGCCGGCGTACCCCTCTGAGGATCGGGGACTCAGCCCCCCGCCCAGACCGGGCGACGCGCGATGGCCACGGGCGTCGGTCGGCCTCACCCGGGCTGAGCCAGTTCTCTCGAGAAAGTAGGACTCCGCTTTGAATCGTCCACTCGCCCTACTCGGCAGCATCGCCGCGACGGCCGGACTGCTGGCGGGCACCCTCAGTGCTCCGCTGGCAGGCGCCTCCAGCCACCGCGAGGCGCCCATGATCGGCAACGATCCCGCCGCGGACAACACCGACGTGTACGCGTTCGTCAGTCCCGACAAGCCAGACACCGTCACGTTCATCATGAACGTGTGGCCCTTCGAAGCCCCGATGGGTGGGCCGAACTTCTTCGGGTTCGATCCGAAGGTGCGCTACAACCTGCACATCGCGCAGGCCGGGCATGCCCGCGACGACATCCAGTACCGCGTCGAGTTCACGACCAGGGTCGACAACCCGAATACCTTCCTCTACAACACCGGTCAGTTCGCCACCGACACCGACCCGGGCCTGAACGTCCACCAGTTCGCGCAGGTCACGAAGATCGACAGCGGCGGCGGCAATTCGGTGCTGGCTACGGGCCTGCCCGTCCAGCCGGTCAACATCGGACCGCACTCGAATCCGCAGAAGATCGACGGCAAAGACACCACCAACTCCGCCGGTGGCGTCACCGGCTCGGCCGAAATCAGCACCCTGCCGGATGGCGAGGGTCTGTTCTACGCCGGGCAGCGCGCCGATCCGTTCTTCGTCGACCTGGGCGTCTTCGACCTGCTGGCGCTGCGGCCATTCGACTCCCTCCACAAAGTCGTGCCGCTGCAGAACGAGCCAGGCGTCAACAGTCTGGCCGGCTTCAATGTCCAGACCATCGCGCTGCAGGTCCCCATCGCGAAATTGACCACTGACGGCAAGGCCGCGGCCGCCGACGGCTCGAACTCGATCATCGGCGTCTGGGCTACCACCGAGCGCCGCCAGATGCGCGTGTTGAGCCTGAGCGGCTTCGGCGACGAGCAGAAGGGCGACTGGGTCCAGGTCTCGCGTCTGGGCATGCCGCTGGTCAACGAAGTGGTCGTGCCCCTCGCATTCAAGGATCACTTCAACTCGAGCGCCCCCGCCGACGACGCGCAGTTCCTGCCTGCAGTGCAGTTCCCCGACACGAAGGGCACGCAGCTGCCGCACCTGATCAACGCGCTTTACGGCGTGCCAGTGCCGGCCGAGCCGCGCGACGACCTGGTCACCATCTTCCTGACGGGCATTCCCAAATTGAACCAGCCGGCGAACGTCCAGGCCTCGGAGATGCTGCGCCTGAACATGGGCATCGCCCCGTCGGCGGACGTCGGCAAGGGCAATCGCATGGGCGTTCTTGGCGGCGACACCGCCGGCTTCCCGAACGGACGGCGCCTCGAAGACGATGTCACCGACATCGAGATCCAGGCCCTCGCTGGTGCAACGCCTTTCACGCCAGACTTCAACAAAGCGCCGAACAACCTGCTCGGCGACGGTGTCAATACCAGCGACGCGGCCTTCAATCCGGCCTTCCCGTACGTCTCGCAGCCGTACCGCGGATTCGATCGTTCTGGCGGCCCGCAGGGCAGCCCCACCGGCCAGTAAGCCCACCGGTGTCGAGGTTGGCGCGGGGGCTGAGTCCCGCGCCGCCTCGCCACGCACGTGAAGGAGCGTCTCCACATGCTGAACCCAACTGCTAGTAGTCTCAAGCGCCCATCGCGTCTCCCGATCCTGGTGGCCCTGGCGGGCGCGCTGTTCGCTGCGGCTGTGGTGGCGGGCGCGACGCTCGCACGGCTCGGTCAGTCTGCGGTCGCGAGACCGACACCCACGTCGGACGTCGCCGCCGGCGGTGTCTCGCTCACCGACCGCCAGATCGGTACGCTCCAGGAGCGGCTCCGCCAGCACCCAGGCGACCAGAAGAGCGCCGCCCAGCTCGGTCTGGCCTACCTCCAGCGCGCCCGCGAGACGAGCGATCCCGCCTACTTCACCCGCGCCGACGGGATCCTCAACCAGGCGCTCGCCGAAGCCCCGGACGATGCCGACACGCTGATCGGACTCGGCGCCCTCGCCCTCGCCCGACACCAGTTCCAGGACGCGCTCACCTGGGGTCGGCGAGCCATCGCGGCCAACGAGTATCGGCCCGCCGGCTACGCCGTCCTCGGGGACGCGTACACCGAGCTTGGTGGTTACGACGATGCCGTCACCACCTTCCAGCACATGGTCGATCTGCGCCCGGACCAGACCTCGTACGCACGCGTGTCGTACGCCCGTGAGTTGCACGGCGACGTCAGCGGCGCGATCGGCGCCATGCAAGCGGCTGTCGAGGCCGCGCCGCCGGGCAGCGAGCCGACCGAGTGGACCCGCGTCCAACTGGGCAGCCTGTACTTCAACAGCGGCGACCTGAGCGCAGCCGAACAGACCTACCGCCAGTCGCTGGCGCTGTACCCCGGCTACGTGTACGCCACCGCCGGTCTCGCGCGTGTAGCCGCCGCCCGCGGCGATTACGATCGCGCGATCCAGTTGTACACCGATGTCACTCGCCAGGTGCCGCTGACCGAATTCGTGATCCGCCTGGCGGAGGTCTACCGCGCCGCCGGTCGGGACACAGAGGCGCTGCAGCAGGAACAACTCGTCGATGTCGAAGCGCGCCTGTTCGCTGCCAATGGCGTCGACACCGACCTCGAGATGGCCGTCTTCGACGCCGACCACGGTCGCGCCGACCAGGCTGTGGTCCGGGCGCAAGCGGAGTGGGCCAAACGGCACAGCGTGCACGTGGCCGACGCGTTGGCATGGTCGCTCTTTAGGAGTGGCGAGTGCGGCCAGGCGCAGGCGTACGCCGACCAGGCGCTACGCCTGGGCTCGCGCGACGCGCTGATGCTGTTCCACGCGGGCGAGATCGCCCGCTGCAGCG
>CBJLVJ010000174.1:0-6157 GCA_966426465.1 uncultured bacterium
GGATGGTGTCGGCGAGAACGGCCACTGAGCCGCTGGCGAGCGCCACGATGAGCTGCAGCGCCGCCGTGAGGCCGAGGCCGAGCAGCGACAGCTGAACCGCCTTGACGCCTGCGGCCGAGCCTACCAGCGCGTCGTCGACCGAGTCCGCCGCGTCGTGCGAGTGGGGCTGCACCAGGTGCTGCAGCTCCGCCCACAGGCCCCCATCGTCGTGCCCGTGCTCGTGCTCGCGGCCGTGGCCGTGCTCGCCGCCGTGCGCGTGGTCGTGCGCGTGCGCGTGCTCGTGGTCGTGGTCGTTGTGGCCAGCCGCATCGGCGAGGCCGTGTTCGTGATGGTCGTTATGCCCAGCCGCGTCGGTGAGGCCGTGGTCGTGGTGGTCCGTGTGACCGGTCGCATCAGCGAGGCCGTGGTGGTGGTGGTCGATGTGACCGGCCGCGTCGGCGACGCCAGGGTCGTGATGGCCGGTGTAGCCAGCCGCGTCCGTGAAGCTGTGGTGGTGGTCCATCGCGTAGCCAGGCCCGGCGCTGAGCTTCAGGCGATCGTGGTGGGCACGCGGCCGCGACCAATGCCGATGGGCTCGCCGGCGCCGCGCGCCTCGGCGCGGCCATTGCCCGTGGTTGCCGCGGCCTCAGCGTCGCGCTGCGGGTCCTCGCTCGTGCCCAGCTCGCGCAGCGACTCGAGCAGCTCGTCCAGCTTGGGCACCTCGACATACGGCTCGAGGCTGCTGTGCGCCAGCTTCTGACCAAAGACCTCCTTGAGGTGGAACACAGCCGCCGGATTATTGATATCCACTTCGACGCGAATGGGCTTGTTGGTCCCGCGCGTCACGCGCACCGCCTCGACGGCCGCCGCCGAAATGGAATGAATATCGATTTTGCCCGCGTTGATCGCCTTGCGCGAGCGCCCCTTGGTCATGTCCAGCGCGTCGGCGACTTTGACAATGCCGGCCTCGAGCGTCAAACACCGCTCGTGTACGTTGTGCGCGAGCACCGCGTGCACCACCTCCGAGATCACGACCGTGAGCTGCGGCTCGGCATAGATCGGCGGCAGCTTGCGCCGCAGCCAGTCCAGGGCGATCGGGACGCTCAACAGCTCATGGCGGTCGCGGTGCACCGACATGCCCACGTCGTGCAGCGCCAGGCCGAGCAGCACGACCACCCGCGCGTCGTCCAGCGACATGGCGTGGTCGGTCACGGAATTGGGTTGAATGCCCGCCTCGGTCAGCAACCGCAGCAGGGTGTCGCCATGGTGCATGGCGGTGCGAACGTGCACAGGCCCGTGGTCGTTGACGGCCGCCCGTCGCGAGGTGCGATTCGCCATGTACCACAGCGTCTGGATCTCGATGTCAGTTTCGAGAACCTGTACGACCTGCGCGGTGCGCGAGCTCGATGGGGCGTCAATGCCGAGTTTGATCATGGCTGTCGTGGCGGGCGGAAGCTGGTGGCCTCAAAGTTTAACGCCCATCGAGCCGAAACTCGCGCTTACCGCGGTATCCTGTTTCGCCTCCACAGGATGACCTCGGAAACCGCGCCCAGGTACGGTTCGCACGTCCCCGCCGTGGCGCGGGCGGTCCGCGCGCTGGAGTGCCTCGCGTCGCTGCAACAGCCCATGTCGCTGAGCGCGCTGAGCCGAGCTATCGACGTCGGACCGAGCTCGCTGCTGGCCATTTTGAACACGCTCCGCGGTGTGGGTCTGGTGAGTCGCTCCGCGCGCGACGGGCGTTACCTGCCTGGCCCCGGCCTGGTCGCGCTCGGCACCGCCGCCGCCCAGTGCCTCGAGCCGCTGCAGAGGTTCGACCTGCTCGCGGCTGAGCTGATAGACCGGCTCGGAGAGACCGTGCTGCTGTGGATCCAGCAGGGTGACGGCCTCGCCATGGCGGCTGCCCGCGAGGGAACCCGGCCACTCCGCTACGTGCCCAGCCTTGGCCTGCGCTTGCCGGGCACGGGCTGGGTGGCCAGCACGCGCGACGGCATCGTCGAGGGTCAGCTCGAGCCTGGCGTGTGGGTGCTGGCGGCGCCGCTCGACGAGCGCGCGCTGCTGGCCGTCGTCGGTCCGGATCTCCGGCTGAGGGGCGCGGCCGGCGCCAGGGCGCACGAAGCGCTGCGCCTGATTGCGGGTGGTGAGCCGAGCTGGACCGGTTCCGGCCCAATCGAGCCGAGCGAGCTCGACGCGTTTCTCTCCCAGGCCCTGGTGGCGAGCCTGTCCTACCTGTCGGACGACGGGTACCCGGCCAGCGTGCCGCTCTGGTACGACTGGGATGGCAAAGCATTCTGGCTGGTGCCGTCGCCGGCGGCTGAGTGGGCTGAGCACGTGCGGCGCAATCCACGTGTGTCACTGTCGATCAGCGAGTCGACGGCGCCACTTCGGCGAGTCCTGGCGCGCGGTCCGATCGCGCCTGTTGAGGATCCCGACGCAAGTCAGTGGCGCAGCGTGGAGGGTCGCCTGGCCGCCCGCTATGCGCGGCTGGACGCAGGCCGATTGCTCGAGAGCCGATCGGGACAGTCGCGCGGCCTGCTGCGCCTGGTGCCGCAGCAGTTGATCGCGTGGCGCGGCTTGCTTCGACCCAGCCCACCTTCGCTCGCCAACCTGCGGCGGGCGTGAGCGAACGCGTGGAGGCGGGGATCGAGATCCTGCCGGTCGTCGGCATCGGCGAGATCAGCCCTGGCAGCGACCTGGCTCAGGAGATCGGGCGTGCGCTGGCGACCCAGGCGACGCCGCTTCGAGACGGCGACATCCTCGTCGTAACCCAGAAGATCGTCTCGAAGGCCGAGGGCTGTGTGGTCGCCCTGGACAGCGTCGAGCCGTCCACGCTGGCCAGCGAGTGGGCTGCCCGGTGGGACAAGGACGCGCGCGTGGTCGAGCTGGTGCTGCGGCAGAGCCGCCGCATCGTGCGTATGGACCGCGGCGTCATCATCAGCGAGACGCATCACGGCCTGGTGTGCGCCAACGCCGGCGTGGATTGCTCCAACGTCGGCGGCGACCGCGCCACCCTGCTGCCACCCAATCCCGATGCCTCGGCCGAGCGGTTGCGTGCTGCGCTCGGTCAGGCATTCGGCGCGCGCATCGGCGTGATCATCTCCGACACATTCGGGCGCGCCTGGCGCGAAGGCCAGACCAACGTGGCCATCGGCGTCGCGGGCGTCGAGGCGCTGCGCCACTTCGAGGGCCAGGTCGACCCAACCGGCTATGAGCTGCGGGTGACCATGCTCGCCACCGCCGACGAGCTTGCCGGAGCTGCCGAGTTGGTCATGGGCAAGGTCGACCACGTGCCCGTGGCGCTGGTGCGCGGTCTCGAGCGGGCCCTCGGCGCGGGTTCCGCGGGCGAGCTCGTGCGTCCCGCGGCCAACGACCTGTTTCGCTAGAACAATCGGCCGCCGAGTGGCACGTCGCGCTCGGGCTGGATCAGGACCACGTTGCCGTCCGGGTCGGGCACGCCGAGCACCAGCACTTCGGAAAAGAAGGTGGCGATCTGGCGGGGTGGAAAGTTGACGACGGCCAGCACCAGACGTCCGAGCAGCTCCTCGGCGGCATAGTGCTGCGTCAGCTGGGCGCTGGAGCGGCGCCGCCCGATTTCAGGCCCGAAGTCCAGCTCGAGCTGGTACGCGGGCTTGCGCGCAGCAGGAAACGGCCGCGCGTCGACGATGCGGCCGACGCGTACGTCGACTTTCAGGAAATCATCGAAGCTGATGGTGGCGCTATGGCTCATCGCGCCCAGGATAAAAGTGGAACGATCTCTGTCCGCGCAGCGTTATCACCAGGGAGAAGGGCGTAATGGCTGTTCGGTTCGGCCTGGTCGGCCTGGCGCTTGTCTTCGGCCTGGCTGGTTCGTCGCTCGCCTCGGCGCAGACGGCCGGCACCGGCACGCTCGTCGGGCGCGTGGTGTTGTGCCGGCTCGTGCCGCCGAGGCTCGGCATTGCCGATCGCAATCCCGGGCCGGTCGTCGACGCACCGCCGCGTACGGACGACAGGGTGCCGCTGAGCGCGGGCGCGGCCGCCGACGTGCAGGTGAGTATTGATGGCACCCAGCTGACAGCCCGCACGGATGCCGCGGGTGCGTTCAGCCTGGAGGGTGTGCCTGCCTCGCAGCCGTTCACTCTGCTCGCGCAGCTTGCGGCCGGTCCTCCGCTGGTGCTGGAGACGCCCGATGTGGTGGTCGCGCCGGGCCAGACGCTCGATCTCGGTACGCTCGGCCCGATCCCCTGCAACGGTCGACCAGGCATTCTGCTGCCGCGCCCGCCCGTGCTCATTACCACGCGCCCCGATGCCGACCTGGACGTCGCGCCCCAGCCAGACGCTCCGCCAGCGAGCCCCGGCGACAACCCGCAGGACGAGACCGACGCGCCCGCCGACTGACAGCCGTCTACCATCCTGACGATGGCCGTGCGCGTGACGCTCGCCTGCGGCGCGACCGATCGCACGCTGCCGATGATTCTGGGCGACGTCCGGCCGGCGGGCATCGATCTGACTTTTCTCCGGATGTACCCCGAGGAAGTCTTCTGGCGCATGACGCGCCACGCCGAGTTCGACGCGGCCGAGATGTCTTTGTCGAGCTACGTGTTGCGGCGCTCGCGCGGCGACGACGCGCTGGTCGCCATCCCGGTGTTCACCTCGCGCGAGTTCAGGCACTCCTGCGTGTGGGTGCGCGCCGATGCGGGCATCGACGCGCCGACCGACCTGAAGGGCAAGCGCATGGGCGTGCCCGAGTACCAGATGACCGCCGCCGTCTGGATTCGCGGGTTCCTGAGCGATGACTTCGGGGTCGAGCCCGGCGACATGCTGTGGTATTGCGGCGGCCTGTACCAGCCCGGCCGGGAGGAGAAGCTACCGATCAGCATCCCGGGCGTCGACCTGCGCGCCATTCGCGCCGATCAGACCCTGAGCGACATGCTCCTGAACGGCGAGCTGGACGCGATCATGGGGGCGCGGCCACCCTGCGGCTTTCCCGGGCCCCGCGTGCGACGCCTGTTCGCCGATTTTCGGCAGGTCGAGGTCGAGTACTTCAAGCGCACGCGCGTGTTCCCGATCATGCACACGGTGGTCGTGCGGCGCGAGCTGCTCGATCGTGAGCCGTGGGTGGCGCGCAGCCTGTACGACGCGTTCTGCGAGTCCAGGCGCCGGGCACTGGCCGAGCTAGCCGAACCGGTCGTGCTGACTGTCACGCTGCCGTGGCAGATCGCCGAGGTGGAGCGCACGCGCGAGCTCATGGGTGACGATTACTGGCCCTACGGCGTCGAGCCCAACCGCGCCGCGCTCGAAACCCTGATGCGCTACAGCCGTCAGCAGGCCCTCGCCGAGCGCTCTCTCCCCATAGAGTCCCTGTTCGCCCCCAGCACCCTCGACGAGTACCGCATCTAAGCCTGCTGCGCGGTCTGGACTTCGTCACGCAGCTGCGACCAGACGCGGGCGAACAGCTCGCCGTACTGGGGGCTGGCTTTGACCTGCTCCACCAGCCGCGGGCGGCCGAAGACGCGGGCGACGTCGAGCATGTCCTTGATCCGCCCTGGACGCGCGCTCATCACCAGGATGCGGTCGGCAAGCACGATCGCTTCGTCGATGGAGTGGGTCACGTACACGACCGTCTTGCGCAGGTCGTCCCAGATGCGCAGCAGCTCGGCTTGCAAAATGAGTCTGGTCTGCTCGTCGAGCGCGGCGAACGGCTCGTCCATGAGCAGCATCTCGGGGTCGTTTGCGAAGGCGCGCGCGATACTGACCCGCTGCTTCATGCCGCCTGAGAGCTGGTGGGGCAGCGCGTCCTCGAAGCCCGTCAGGCCCACCTTGCGGATGAACGGCTCCACGATGCTGTAGCGCTCGCGGCGCCCCAGGCCCTGCGCTTTGAGGCCAAAGGCAACGTTGTCGCGGACGCTCAGCCAGGGAAAGATGCTGTGCTCCTGGAAGACCATCGAGTTCAGCGGGCGGGCGCTGGTCTGATCACGGCCGACCTCCACGCTGCCGCTCGTCTGCTGCTCGAGGCCGGCCAGGATGCGCAACAGGGTGGTCTTGCCACAGCCGGACGGTCCCACGATGCACAGAAACTCGCCGACCTGGATGTCCAGGTCGATGCCCGCCAGCGCCTCGATGCGGCGGGCCTTGACTGAGAAGGACTTTGCCAGTCCGCGCAGTCGCACCTTGACCGTGGTGCCGGGTTCGGACCGACGTCCAG
>CBJLVJ010000175.1:0-6147 GCA_966426465.1 uncultured bacterium
TACGGCCTCGACCAGCCGATCCCGATCCAGTACGTGCGCTGGCTCGGCCACGTCCTGACGGGCGATTTCGGACAGTCGTTCCTCTACAAGCGGCCAGTGGTGGAAATGATCCAGGCCTCACTGCCGAACACGCTCGTGCTCGCCGGCCTGGCCCTGCTGACGACGATCGTTGTCGGCGTGCCGCTGGGAGTGATCGCTGCCCGCTATCGCGGCTCGTGGGTCGACCAGATCATCCGTGTCCTCGGCGTGGCCGGCCACGCCATTCCGGCGTTCTGGTTCGGCCTGCTGTTCATCCTGATTCTGTCCGTCCAGTTCCGACTGTTCCCGGTCGGCGGCATGCTGACGGTGGGTAAGGATCCGCTCGACCTTCCGGACCGCATCTCACACCTGATCGGTCCCGTCTTGACGCTCAGCCTGGCCGGCATCGCCAACTACTCGCGCTACATGCGCGCTGAGACGCTCGAGGTGCTGAGTCAGGACTACGTACGCACCGCGCGCGCCAAGGGCCTGCAGGAGAACCTGGTGCTCTTCGTCCACACCCTGCGCAACGCGCTGCTGCCTCTGGTGACGGCGGTGGGCACCCAGATTGCCTTCCTGGTCTCAGGAGCGGTGGTCATCGAGCAGGTCTTCGCCTGGCCCGGTATGGGACGGATGACGTTCGACGCGGCGCGATCCAAGGACTACCCGATCGTGATGGCGGTCGTCGTGATCTCGAGCACGATCCTGCTGGTGAGCTACATCCTGCGCGACGTGGCTTACGGCCTGGTCGATCCTCGCGTCAGACGGTAGGTACCCAATCCGATGGCGGCAACGGAGGCGCTTTCACTCACCGGACGGTCCACCGCCGCGAGCGCGCCTGCAAGACGGCCGACCGCGGGCATCTGGAGTAACGCACTGGCGCGCCTGCGGCGTGATCGCGTCACGCTCGTCGCGGCCGTGATCCTGCTGGCGATGATCCTGCTCGCCGCGGCCGCCGACGTGCTGGCGAACGTCTTTTTTCACTACGGTTTCACCCGACAGGACCTGCTCAACAGCTACCAGCGGCCGACGCTGACGGAGCCGGCGTTCTGGCTCGGCAGCGATGACCTGGGGCGCAGCCAGATCGTGCGACTGCTGTACGGAGCGCGAGTGTCGCTGTCGGTAGGCATCGGCGCGGCCATCATCAACCTGACCATTGGCCTGGTGCTCGGGCTCACGTCAGGCTACCTGCGCGGGTGGTTCGATGATCTCGTCCAGTTCGTCATCAGCACCCTGAACTCGGTGCCCTCGATCCCGCTCCTGCTGATCGTTTCCGTGCTGTTTTCGCCAGGTCCGGTGTCGCTCGTCATCATCCTGGGCGCGCTGTTGTGGCCGAACGCCGCGCTCTTCGTGCGAGGCCAGACGCTGTCTCTGCGCGAGCGCGAGTTCATCGCTGCCGGCCGCGTCATCGGCGCCTCGGACCTGCGCATCATCTTCGGCCACCTGCTGCCCAACGTCCTGCCGTTGATGTTCGTGCTGACGGCTATTGACGTCGGCACGTTGATCCTGATCGAGTCGGCGCTGTCGTTCCTGGGACTCGGCATCGCACCACCGACGCCGTCCTGGGGCAACATGCTCACCAAGGCGGCGCAGGACCTGTCGCGCGGTCCGTGGCTCGTCTACGCGCCCGGCGCGGCGATTTTTCTGACCGTGCTGTGCCTGTATCTGCTGGGCGACGGCTTGCGCGACGCGCTCGATCCCCGACTCAACGGGACACGTTCGTAGCCGCGTCGAACTGGGCCGCGGCGATGTGCTGCGGGAGCCGGCCGCGCTCCAGCCGCCGCGTCGGCACCAGGAAGGCGTACTCCTGGAGCAACTTGTCGACCCCCGCCGCTTCACGCAGGTAGCGCTCGCGCGCGCGCCGCCGCTCCTCGCCGGTGAGTGACGCCGCGTCACGCAGGAGCGCTCTCAGTCTGGCCTGCGCTTCGTCGATCTCGCGCCCGAGCGCGATCCATGGCAGCGTCTCGCCGGCGAGTTTGAGCACGTGGTAGGCCATCGCCCAGTCGCCCTCCCAGGGCTCACGCGGCAGTGGCTTGCCTTTGCCCGGAAGATGGTCGAAATCGCCACGCTCCTCCGCCTCGCGGATCTGACGATCGACCGCGCTTTCCCAGTGTCTCAGTGGCTCCCCTCCGCCTGGATCGCCTCCGCAAGAACCTCTACCAGCCGCCCGAGCTGCTCCTCGGTGCTGATGAGCGGTGGGGCCATGCAGATGGTGTTGTTCAGCCGTCGCGGCAGCATGCCGTTCTGGACACAGCGGCCGACCACGCGACCGGCCAGGCCCACGGCATTGTCGTAGTAGGCGCTGCCGCTCGCCTCGGGATCGACCAGCTCCACGGCGGCCATGAGGCCAAGCCCGCGGACTTCGCCCACCTGTGGCAGCGGGTCCAACTGGCGGTGAAGCTGCTCGAGGAAGCGTGGACCGATGTCGGCGGCGCGCTGCACCAGGCCCTCGCGCTCGATGATCCCCAGGTTCGCCAGGCCCACCGCGCAACACACTGGATGGCCGGAGTACGTCGCCGCATGCATGAACTTCAGATCTGCCGGAGCCTCGTTCATCGCGTTCTGGACCTGGCGGCTGACCATGATGCCGCCGAGTGGCAGATACGCGCTCGTCACGCCCTTCGCGAAGCTGACGATGTCCGGCTGGACTCCCCAGTGGTCGAGGGCGAACCACGTGCCGGTGCGACCGAATCCAGTGATGACTTCGTCCGCGATCAGCAGGACGTTGTGGCGATCGGCAATCTGACGGAGCTTCGGCCAGTAATCGTCGGGTGGGACAATCACGCCGCCCGCGCCCTGCACCGGCTCAGCGATGATGGCGGCCACCGTCTCCGGATCCTCGTCAAGCAGGGTTTGTTCCAGCTCCAGCGCGTAATCGTGGCCCGCTGGGTTGGTGCACGGACGCGTGCTCAGCTCTTCGAGCTCACAACGAAAACGGTAGGGTCCAATTGCCTGCACGAAGTTGGGTACCAGCGGCGCAAACATCTTGTGGTAGGCGGGCAGACCCGTCGCGCTCGCGGCGGCCATCGTCACGCCGTGATAGCCCCAGCGACGGGAGATGATCTTGACCTTGTTCGGCTGCTCGAGCAGCTTCCAGAAGAAGCGAGCCGTCTTGAAGGCCGATTCGTTGGACTCGGCGCCCGCCGTGGTGAAGTACACGGCGTGGAGGTTTGGATACGCCAGCTCGATCAGCTTTTCCGCCAGACGCGCCGACGGCACATTGGCGAAGCCGACATAGTTGTTGTTGAACGCGAGCGTGCTCATCTGTTCCGCGGCAACCTGCGCCAGCTCGGTGCGACCGTGGCCGACGTGCACGTTCCACAAACCTGAAAGCGCGTCGAAGTACCGCTTGCCGTCCGCGTCGACGATGTCGGTTCCCTCACCGCGCACGACGACCATCGGCTTCGTGTGGTCGGCGGGGTGGTAGAGGGGATGAATCAGGTGCTCCCGATCCGCGCGCAAAACATCCGCGACGGAGGCCGAAGACGAAGGGGTGGGGGCCTGAACCATCAAGCAAGTACCTCGTAACGCAACGTGGCCCAAAGTGTAGCAGCGGGCCCGGCCGCGTCCCTACTCAGAAAGAAACGCGTCGATCAGGCGGCGGGCGATGCTGAGCTTGCCGGGCAGGCGGGGCAGCTTGCCGCGGCGGGCGAACCACGCTGCTTCGGCAAGCTCGTCGGCCTGGGGGTGGATCTCCCCGGAGACGTACTGGGCGGTAAAGCCGATCATCAGCGAGTGTGGAAACGGCCACGGCTGGCTGCCGAAGTAACGGATGTCGCTGACCTGGAGGTCCACCTCCTCGCGGACTTCGCGAGCCACGGCTTCCTCCAGTGATTCGCCCGGCTCGACGAAACCCGCCAGCACGCTGAAGATGCCTTCCGCGAAGGCGCGGTTGCGCGCGAGCAGGAATTCGTCGCCACGTCGCACGAGCATGATCACCGCCGGGCTAAGTCGTGGAAAACTCAGCAAGCCGCACTGCGGACACAGCTTGGCGCGCTCAGCCGGAGCGTTGACCGTCGGCTGGCCACACCGCCCACAGAAGCGATGCGTCTGGTCCCACAACAGGATCTGAACCGCGCGACCGGCGATCGAGTACAACGCGTCCGGCAATCGCCCGTACAGCGCACGCAGACCTTCGAAGGTTGCTCCGGCCGGTGGCGCCGCGTCGGGCTCGAGCTCGACCGTGTAGCAATCCAGATCATCCAGGCGTCCGAGATAGTGCGCTCGTTCGAAATCGGCGCCCAGGCTCGCCAGGTCGGCGTAGTCGAGCAGGCTGGCGCGCTCCGCGTCGGAACGCACCAGCAGCTGGTCCCTGCGAAACGGGAACCACAGGACTGCCCGAGGCGCTTCGTCCGGTGGGTGCAGCGCCGGAGCGAAACGGACCAGGTCGCTATGCGCGTGCGGCGGCTCGTGCAAGATGCCCGTGCAGTGTGATGAAGAACGGCGCCGGCCAGGCTGCCGGGTCGCGGTCCGGCAGGCCGAGTGCCTCGGCGGCTGGCTTCAAGGCCTCCGCGTGGGGATCGGCGAGGTCGACGCTGGTGACCCGCGCGGCCGCGGCCGCCATGCGCTCGTGCATGGCCAGGCTGTCGCGCAACGCGCGTTCGACGGATGGTCCATCGAGAACGGAGTCGAAGACGGTGCCGTCCAGCGCACGGAACCGATGGCCCATGTGCAGCCGTTTCGGTCGCACATCGTCGAGCAGGTGCTGCTGACTGGAGCCGTACGCGGCTGGATCGACGTACAGCGGTACCCCGACGCTGCCGCACACCTGGACGCTGTCACCCGTAAAGGCCCAGTCCAGGCCCGACAGCACAAACGACACCGAGCCCGGCGAGTGACCTGGCGTGTGGACTACCTCGATGTTGACGTCACCGCCCAGGCTGATCCGCTCACCCCCCGTCAGCTCGCGGTCGGCGCGGAGCTCGCCCGACAGGTTTTCCATGATCAGCGCGTCCTGACGCGCCAGCGCGTCGGGATCGTCCAGGTAGCGGAAGCGCAGCGCCTGGTACCCGTCGCCCACCATGTGCGCACGGCGAGACGCCAGGAGGTCGGCGTCGTCGAGGTGCAGAGCCAGCGAGACGCCCTCACCGGCCATCGAGCGGGCCGCGTGCGCGCCACCGATGTGGTCCCAGTGACCGTGGGTGGCGAGGATCCAGCGCACGTCCTGGAGCGCAAAGCCCGCGGCACGCAGAGCCGGCTCGATGGTCGCTTGCGGCGAGGCCGCCACACCAGTGTCGACCAGCGCTGGCTGGGGCGCATCGATGTAGTAGACGTAGACCACGCCACCCGTTTGGCCGAACGGACACGGAATTGGCACGACACGTGGCTCTGAAGGCATGGCCGGTACGTTAACGTACCGGTCCATGGTGTCGACCACGCCGCGGGCGTGCACGTGGTACATCCGCCATGTCGACATGTTTCGGCGCCTGAGCGCGCGCGACGCCGACGGCCTGGCAGGAGCCATGACGATGCAGCACTTTGGCGCGGGCGAGCTCATCGTCGGGCCCGACACCCAGCCCGAGCTGGTGTGCGTGATGCGCACGGGCACGGTTCGTCTCTTCCGCCGCGAAGGCCACGGTCAGGAGACGACGGTCGACCGCCTGGCGGCGGGTCATCTGTTCGGGGTGACGGGCTTGCTGCCCGACGATGCCGGCGGCCTGCTCGCGGAGGCCGAGACCGAGGTCGATCTGTGCGTGGTGGACGGACGCGACTTCCTGCCGGTCATAGCAAGGTGGCCAGCGGCATTGCTCGAGCTCGCCACCCGCCTCGGCGTGCGCGTCCGCCAGGGGGATGAGCTGGTGGGCCACATGACCGCGACCGGGGCGCGGGCGCGTCTGGCCGCGACCCTGCACCGGCTGGCCCGTGATGGGAGCGATGCCCAGCCCGGCGGCGGGCTGCGGTTGCGCGCCGTTCCCCGCCATTCCGAGCTGGCTACCCAGATCGGCGCCACGCGTGAGACGGTCACGCGCATGCTGGCGCGGCTGGAGCAAGACGGCTACATTCGCCGGTTCGGCCGCCAGATCGTGGTCCCCGACCCCGAGCGGCTCGCCGATGATTTCGATCTCTCGCCGTAGCGGGGGTATGCTCATAGCCTCGTGAGCTCGGGCGGTGCATCTGCGGCGCAAGGCG
>CBJLVJ010000176.1:0-6129 GCA_966426465.1 uncultured bacterium
GAGACTCCAAGCGGGTCGAGTTCGGGCGCTCATTTCCCGGCGTTCGAGCCCGGTCCGAGCGTACGCGACGCAGGAGGACCTCGTGGCAAGGCCGACGGATAGCCTCGCAAACCAGCTGATTCATCGAATGATTGGTCTCTATTTCACCCACGCTCGATGACTGGCAGGCGCAGGTGCGAGGGATGTGATGCGTCGTGGAAGACGCGATTGACCGCGGGTACCGCCTGGTGCAGAGGCTCGAACGCGATGGCGCCGCCGGTCTGAGTATTGCGGTCGAAGCGCGGGAAGTTGCTGCTGGCCAGCTCCAGGCGAAGGCAGTGGCCAGTCAGAAAGACGTTGGACGTAGCCCCCAGGTCTACGCGGAATTCGTACACGTGGTCAGGCTCCAGCAGACGCGGCTCTGAAAACGACTCACGGTAGCGGGCCCGCAGGATGCCGTCGGCGAGCAGCATTGCCCGACCGTTCGGGTGGACGTCGATCAGCTTCGCCACGAAGTCGGTATCGCGCGCGGATGACGACGCGTGGAGGATGAGCTCGATTGGGCCGGTCACCTCGAGCGCTCGCTCGAGCGGCGGCGTGGTGTAGCACAGCACGTCGTCGCGGACCTCCACCGCACGCTGATCGGCTGGCCCGGCGACGTAGCCGCCAGGCAACAACGTCGCGCCGCCAATGCTTGGCACGGTGCGGCGTGGGTCCGCCAGATACCGATCGTCTGGCTCTTCGCGGCGCGGTGGGTCGGGCGATAGCCGACCGTCCCCGTGCAGCGTGTTCGCGTGCCCGCCACTGTGCAGGTAGTAGCGCGTGAAGCGGGTGTCAGGCAGCGGCCACGCGTCTTCGTCGCGCCACTGGTTGGCGCCCATAACCCAGATGCGGACCGGCGACTCGCGTTCCACGCCGGTGTCGCCACCCTTCAGCCAGCGGTCGTACCAGCGAATGTGCTGGCCGCTGAGATCGACGACCTCGGCGCTGGCGCGCGGACCGAAGTCCACCTCCGGAAACGCGCCCAGCTGGTTGACGTGCGCCCAGGGACCGACCACCAGGCGCTGATGCGCGTTGCCAGCGCGGACGAGCTCGGTGAAGTTGTCGAGCGTGCCGCGCAGAAACACATCGTACCAGCCGCCGATATGCAGACCGGGCGCGTTGATCGCGGCATAGCGTCCATTCAGCGACAGCCCTTGCCAGAACGCGTCCCGGCTCGGATGCTCCAACCACGTCCGGTACATGGGCAGCAATCCTTCGAGCAGGGGCTGATCGATCAGGGGTGTACGTTCACACGCTTCGGCGAATGCTTCGAGCGCGGCGAGCGCGTCGGCCTGCGCCGATCGCTCCAGCTCCCCTGCGCGGACGCGGCGCGCCGTGGCGTTCTGAGCGATGCCGAGGTACCAGCCCAGGTGCACGCCAAGCCCGAACGCCCCGCCAGGATAGGCCAGGGTCGCGTAGAAGTCGGCCGGCGTGACGCTCAGCGCCAGCGCGCCGAGCGCTGGCGGGCGGGAGACGGCCGCCAGCAACTGGGTGGTGCTCTGGTAGGACGCGCCGAACATGCCCACGCGGCCGGTCGACCAGCCCTGAGCGGCGGCCCAGGCGAGCGTGTCTTCGCCGTCAGCCGTCTCCTGGTCACTCTGTGGCACGAACGCACCGTGTGAGCCGAACCGACCCCGCACGTCCTGGACGACGACGGTGTAGCCGGCGCGAACGAACCGGGGAATGCTGGCGTAGACGGAGGTGACGGCCAGCATGCGCTCTTTGTCGTACGGGGTGCGCAGCAGCAGGACTGGCGTCGGCCCCGTGCTTATCGGGCGGTAGACGTCGGTGGCCAGCTGCGCGCGGTCGCGCATGCTGACCATGACGTCATTGTCGACGACGTAGCTCACGCTATGTCTTAGCTGGTGCTGAGCGCCGGCACGGCTGCGCGATCGGTTTCGGGCACGGCCGCCAGGTCCTCCTGATAGGTTTCGCGCGCCAGCACGACCGCGAGCAAGGACACGAGCAAACCTGCCACGGTGTAGGTCGCGACGTACGTCCAGCCGCCGTTCTGGCTGGCCTGCAGCGCAGCCGAGATGAACGGGCTGAAGCCGCCCAGCATGGCGCCGAGCTGGAAGCCGATGGACACACCGCTGTAGCGGACGCGCGTGCCGAACAGCTCGGCGAAGAACGATGGAGTGACGGCGTTGCCCAGCGAGTGAGCGACGTTCAGCAGCAGGACGAAGCCGAGGAAGATCAGGATGGGCGACTGACTCTCCAGCGCCCAGAAGAACGGGAACACGGACAGGACGTAGACAACCAGGCCGACGAGCAAGATGCGGCCGCGGCCGACGCGATCCGAGAGGGCGCCGTACAACGGCTGCACGATCAGGCCGATGATGGTCGTGATCGTCAGAATCAGCAGCATGGTCGGGTTCGGCACGCCCAGCCTGGCCGTGGCGTAGCTCAGCGCGTACACGGTGGCGATGAAGAAGGCGATGTTTGGCCCGAGCACGCAGCCAACGACGAGGGCGATCGTGCGCGGATAGTCCCGCAGAGCTTCCAGCACAGGCGAGCGAGCGGCGGCGTGGGCTTGCTTGACGCGCTCGAACATGGGCGTCTCGTGCAGACCCGAGCGGATCCAGAAGCCGACGGCCACGACGATGGCGCTCAGCAGGAAGGGGATCCGCCAGCCCCAGGCCAGGAAGTCATCGTGAGGCAAGCTGGAGAACACGGCGAATACGGCGGTAGCCAGCAGAAAGCCGCCGGCGGCGCCGTTACTGGTCCAGCTGCCGTAGAAGCCACGGTGCTTGTTCGAGGCATGCTCGACCGAGACCACCGCCGCACCGCCGTACTCTCCGCCGACAGCGAAGCCCTGGACGATGCGCAGCAGCACCAGCAGGATCGGCGCCAGGATGCCAATCGAGCTGTAGGTCGGCAGCAGGCCGATCAGGAACGTGGCGGCGCCCATGCCCAGCAGGGTGATGACCAGCATCGCCTTGCGGCCGATGCGGTCGCCGTAGTGGCCGAAGAAGATGCCGCCAAGCGGCCGGAAGAGGAAGCCGACGCCGAACGCGGCGAAGGCCGACAGCGTGCCCGCCAGTGGACTCACGTTGGGGAAGAAGAGCTGGCCGAAGACCAGCGCTGAGGCGGTGCCGTAGATAAAGAAGTCGTAGTACTCGGTTGCCGTGCCGACGAAACTGGCGAGCGCGGCGCGCGCAGGCGAGGTCTGGCGTCCCACGGCTTCTCCGCCCCATGTGTCCATACGTGCTGACCTCCATCGTACAGTCTGAATCAATCGCTCGATTGATTTGTACGAGTATGCGCTAGCGCTGGCTCGATGTCAACGGTTTGTGACCTCAGCCCACCGCGAACAGGTCGTAGATGACCGCGTCGCGAGCGCGTGCCGCCGAGGCGATGAACACCCGTTGATTGACCCAGGCGTAGGCGGCTGCCCCCGTCTCGAGCTGGGCGGTGAGCCGAAAGTAGTACTCGCCGGCCTCGACCGCCTCGCCGGCGAAAATACGCGCCAGCACCTCGGGCGATCCCCAGCGCACGCCACGGGTGGCGATGTAGATCAGCGCACCGTCGTGCGTCTGGAGCGCGTAGCGCGTATCCACGCTGGTCATGCCGTCGGCGTGGATCACCTGCCAGTCCGCACCGCCAGGGAGCACGACACCTCGCAGGCGGGGACCGTCGAACGAGCCACCGATGATGCCCACCAGCCGCCGCTCGCCCCACGGCGTCTGGCCAAGCGACCGCGGCGCCGCCAGCGGCACCGTTGCCCGCGCAACCAGCTCCAGCCGTGGCGCAGGCAGGCCGACGCTCTCAATCACACGTCTTCAACGCGTGCAGGAACAGGTCGACGTACTGGGCGGCGATCTCCTCGGGCTGCAGCGGCCCGCCAGGCCGATACCAGCGGCCGACAGTCAGGCCTGTGCCGATGATGGCGAACGCAGTCAACTTGGGATCGACGGCGCGGAACTCGCCGGCAGCGCGACCAAGACGCAGCAGGTCGATGAACTGGCGCTCGTACTCGCGGCGCATGCGCACGTACTCGGCGCGGTGCTCGGGTGCGAGATTGTGCATGTCGGTGCGGGTGATGGTCGTGCCGAACGCCTGGCGAGCGCAGAACTCGACATGGAAAGCAATCGCCGCGGCCAGTCGCTCGGCCCAGGTCGGCCCAGCCGCCTCGACGCACGCGGCCAGGCCGGTTGACAGCTGCTGCATGCCGTCGGCCAACACGTCGAACAGCAGCTGCTCTTTGCTGCCGAAGTGGAAAATGAGCGTAGAGATCGTGATGCCCGCGTCCGCGCCGACCTCACGCAGCGACGTGCCCGCGTACCCGTGCTCAGCGAAATGCTTGCGGGCCGCGGCACGGATGCGCTCGACGCGCGGCATGTCCTCGTCATCAGCGCTCCGACGGGGCGGCCGACCGACGCGGGCGGCGATCTTTGGTTTGGCGGGCATGGGCGGTCCCTCCTCTCAGCACTCGAGCGTGGTGTTGCAAAATCAATCGATCGATTGATAGCATAGCCGGCGTGAGCATGCGCAGTCCACTGCCCGACCTGTCTTTGCCACCAGACCTTGACTTCAGCTCGTTCGTGCTCCAGCGCGCCCGCGAGCTGCCACACAAGGTTGCCCTGATTGACGGACTCGGCGGCCAGTCGATGACCTTCGGCGAGCTCACCAGCCGAGTCGACGCAGTGGCCGCTGGTTTGCTGGCTGAGGGGATGCGAGTCGGCGACGTGGTGGCCGTGTGTGGTTCGAACACACCCGACTACGCCGTGGCTGCCCACGCCGTCTGGCGCGCCGGCGGTGTCGTGGTCACGGTCAACCCTCTGTTCACGCTCGACGAGATGCGACAGGAGTTGTCCGACGCCGGCGCGCGCTGGCTGCTTGCGGCGCCTGACGCGCTCGCGCGGGCGGGGCCGGCCGCGCAGAGCGTTGGGATCGACAAGATCTACAGCTTCAGCGAACTCCCACACCGACCGGCTCCGCCGCCTACGCGACCGCCGGTTGACCCGCGTCGCGACCCGGCGCTCATCCTGTATTCCAGCGGCACCACGGGTCTGCCCAAGGGTGTGCTGCTCAGCCATCGCAACCTGATCGCCGCCATCCTCCAGCTTCACTCCGGCGACCTCGCGCGGGAGGACGACGTACTGATCGGGCTGGCGCCGTTCTTCCATGTTGTCGGGTTGAACGGCATTCTGAACCTGGGCATCTTCGCCGGTGCGACGCTGGTCACGCTCGCCCGCTACCAGTTCGACACGTTCCTCGGGCTGCTTCAGGACCGCCGCGTTTCCAGTGCGTTTCTCACGCCGCCTGTCGTCCAGGATCTCGCCCGTCAGCCGCTGGTGGATGAGTTCGATCTGTCGAGCCTCCGGTCGATCCTGTGCGCGGCGGCGCCCATGGGCGCGGCGCTCGAGCAGGCGGCCGCCGAGCGGCTCGGGTGCGTGGTGCGCCAGGGCTACGGCATGACCGAAGCCTCCGGTCCGATCACGACAACTCTGCCGGACAGTATCCGCCGCGGCTCGGTTGGTCTGCTGGTGCCCAGCACCGAGAGCAAGATCGTCGATCTGGTCGACCGCCACGAGCTGCCAGCGGGCGAGCGTGGCGAAATCCTGGTGCGCGGACCGCAGGTCATGCAGGGCTATCTCGACCGGCCCGAGGCGACCGCGGCCACGCTCGCGGATGGCGGGTGGCTCCACACTTGCGACGTCGGCTACTTCGACGCGGATGGGTTCCTGTGGATCGTCGATCGCGTCAAGGAGATCATCAAGTACAAGGCGTACCAGGTGGCGCCTGCCGAGCTCGAAGCCGTGCTGGCCAACCACCCGGCGGTGGCGGAGGCGGCTGTCGTGCCCAGCCCCGACGCGGAGGCTGGCGAAGTCCCGAAGGCGTTTGTCGTCCTGCAGCCCGCCGCGATCACCTCAGAAGTCGACCTGATGGCATTCGTCGCCGAACGGGTCGCGCCCTACAAGAAGGTCCGCCGCGTGGAGTTTGTCGACAGCATCCCCCGATCGCCCACCGGCAAGATCCTGCGCCGCCTGCTGGTGGAGCACGAGCGACAACACAAGCCAACGTGAGAGAGTCCAGTGTTCGAGGGAGGGCAGGCATGGAGAGCTCGCCAAACGACGGCCGGCCGATCGACATCCACGTCCACGT
>CBJLVJ010000177.1:0-6125 GCA_966426465.1 uncultured bacterium
CTGGCGTTCGGCTTGCGCTAGAGCTCGGCGTGGGGCATGAAGAACTCGTAGCGCGTCGGATCGGCGTAGCCGTCGATCCACTCGGGCTTGATGCCGGGGCTGGCCAGCGCCGCGCGGACGATACGTTTGTTGAAGATGCTGACCAGGTCGGACGCAAAATAGTCCGCCAGCGGCATCCAGAAGCACTCCTCGATCTCTTCGGCCTGCATCGTGACGTCCTGACTCAAGGGCGAGAGTCGGCACACGAAGTAGATGTCTGATTTGCCGTAGCGGTAGCCGTGCCAGTGGCGGAAGCACACCAGCGCCTCGAACTGGACCTCGACACCGGTTTCCTCGATGACCTCGCGCAGCACGGCATCGACCAGGTGTTCGCCTGGCTGGAGCGCGCCGCCGGGTAGCTTGTAATACGGTTGGCTGGTCCGGCGGTGGCGTTCGCACACAACCAGCAGCTCGTTGCGGTGATTGATGACCACACCGCCGACGCCAATGTAGTGGGTCGCGTGCGCGGGCACGAAGGCATCCTCCACCAGTCGGCGTATCATCATCACGTCGGCGTGGTTGCTGTGATGGAAGAAGAAGCCTTCCGACGCGGCCAGCGGTACGAGCGCTGAGCGCTCGAGCGGAATATCGAGCCAGACCAGGCGGAAGCCGTCGTTGCGCCACGCCTCCAGCGAATGGTGGAGCCGCGCCGAGAAGTCCGCCACGTCGCTCGGCAGATTCGCGGAATCGATGATGACGCCGCCAAACTGGTCGGGCGAAAAGGGGAGGACCTCCAACGCGCGCGCGAGCGTGCCGATCGGCTCAGCGGTGTCTGCCACACCTATCAGGGTAACCCAGGTCCCCTTCCGGAGATGGACCTCGAATGAGCGTGAGCAAACGCACGGTTCAGGCGGTACCGGGCGGGCGCTCGGCGAGCATGCTGCTGACGGTGTCGAGCAGCATGTCCAGGTCGAAAGGTTTGGGTAGGGCCCGCACGCCGAAGCGGTCGAGCCACTCCTGGTGCTCGTGCAGGGACTGGATCGCGGCCGAGCAGACGACGACGGGGATGGGCCGCGTGGCCGGGTCGAGCGTGAGCAGGTTGAGAATGGTCCAGCCGCGCTCCTCGCCGCCGATGCGGATGTCCAGAATAACCAGGTTGGGGCTATGGTCCTTCACGAACTGATAGGCGTTGTCCCACTCACGGCAGATGAGGACTTCGTAGCCCTCCTCGTCCTGGAGAAGCTCGTGCATCAGGCCGAGGAAGACCGTATCGTCGTTGATCAACGCAAGCCGGCCGCGCCAGCCCGGTCCCTGTGGCTGCATGCGTTCTCCTTCGACCTGATGCCCTGATGCCCGCTCCGGGCCCGGCTAGTAGCGGTAGTGGTCTGACTTGTACGGGCCCTCGACGGGCACGCTGATGTACTCGGCCTGCTCGGGCCGAAGCCTGGTGAGGTGCGCGCCGAGCGCTTCCACGTGGACCCTGGCGATCTTCTCGTCGAGCTGCTTGGGCAGCACGTACACCTTGTTCTCGTAACGGTCGCGCTGGGTGAACAGCTCGATCTGCGCCAGCACCTGGTTGGAGAACGAGTTGGACATGACGAAGCTGGGGTGGCCGGTGGCGTTGCCCAGGTTCAACAGGCGTCCTTCCGAGAGCACGATGATACTGTGGCCATCGGGGAACACCCACTGATCGACCTGCGGCTTGATGTTGGTCTTGCGGATGCCAGGCCAGCGCGCCAGGCCGGCCATGTCGATCTCATTGTCGAAATGTCCGATGTTGCCGACGATGGCCTGGTGCTTCATGCGCGACATGTGTTGGGCGGTGATGATGTCGCGGTTGCCGGTGGCGGTGATGAAGATGTCGGCCGTCTCGACCATGTCGTCGATGGTGCGCACATCGAAGCCCTCCATCAGCGCCTGGAGCGCGCAGATCGGGTCGATCTCGCTGACCGTCACACGGGCGCCCTGACCCCGCAAGGCAGCGGCGCAGCCCTTGCCAACGTCGCCGTAGCCGCAGATCAGCGCGATCTTGCCCGCCAGCATGACGTCGGTTGCGCGATTCAGCCCGTCGACCAGCGAGTGGCGAACGCCGTAGAGGTTGTCGAACTTGGACTTGGTGACCGCGTCGTTGACGTTGATCGCGGGGAACTTCAGCTTGCCCTTTGCCTGGAGGTCGTACAGGCGGTGCACGCCGGTGGTCGTCTCCTCGGAGACGCCCAGGACGCCCTCGGCGCAGCGGCTCCAGCGCCGTGGATCCTCGGCGAGCGAACGCTGGAGGAGGCTCAAGAAGACGCGGAACTCTTCAGACTCCGCCGCCGCGGGGTCCGGCACGCTGCCGGCGGCCTCGTACTCGGCGCCGCGGAGCACCAGCATGGTGGCGTCGCCGCCGTCGTCGAGCAGCATCGTCGGACCATGGTGATCGGGCCAGGTCAGCGCCTGCTGGGTGCACCACCAGTAGTCCTCGAGGGTTTCGCCCTTCCACGCGAACACGGGCACGCCGGCGGCAGCGATGGCCGACGCGGCATGGTCCTGGGTGGAGGAGATGTTGCACGATGCCCAGCGGACCTTTGCCCCGAGCGCGACCAGCGTCTCGATCAGCACCGCGGTCTGGATGGTCATGTGTAACGAGCCCGAGATACGGGCGCCTCTGAGCGGCTGTGACGGCCCGAACTCGTTGCGCAGGCCCATCAGGCCGGGCATCTCGTGCTCGGCCAGGGTGATCTCCTTGCGGCCGAAGTCGGCCAGAGACAGGTCAGCGACCTTGAAGTCAGCGCGACGCTGATGCTGGACGGGCGCGGCGGTGGTCATGCTCTGGTCTCCTTCGAACGGGGTGTGTAACTGGTGGCCGTGTGCGGCTACGCGGCCGGGGTGGTTATGCGGCGGAAGCGGCGAGCAGACGGCGGCTCTTGTCCTCCGCGAAGCGCAGCCAGTCGGCGCTGGATACCGTCTCGGGTCGTCGTGGCCTGGCCTCGAGCCAGCCGGCCACCGCGGTGGCCAGCCTGGGATCATCGCGCAGGCGCTTGGCGAAGGCCACGTCGGAAGGGCCGAGGTCGTGCTCGGTGAGGAGCTCGCGCAGCGTACGCAAACGCTGCAGCTCGGCGGCGCCGTAGACGCGGTACCCGCCGGCCGAGCGGGCCGGTGCGATCAAGCCGACGTGCTCGAGATAGCGCACCATGCGGGCCGACCAGCCCGTGGCGGCGGCGGCCTGATGGATGGTCAGCGAGTGCATCCCCTCGCTTAACATTAGCACGAATGTGTCAAGGTTGGCAACTGGGCGAGGCGCGCACGATCGGGATCATTTGCCACGCGCTTTGAGCCGCGCGTCGAGGCGCGGGTAGACCGTGCGAGCGGTCTGTTCGAAGACACGCGAGCGGTCTGCTTCGTTCAGTTGCAGGGCGTCGATGTAGCGTCTGGTGTCGTCGAAATCAAAGCCGGTGTTGGGGTCCTTGCCGCGCACGGCGCCGATCATTTCCGAGGCAAACATCAGGTTGTTGATGTCGATGACCTTGAACAGCAAATCGATGCCCGGTTGATGGTAGACGCACGTGTCGAACCAGATGTTGTTCATCAGCAGCTCGCTGAGCTCCGCTCGCCCCATGTTCAAGTTCATGCCGCGGAAGCGGCCCCAGTGGTACGGCACCGCGCCACCGCCGTGCGGAATGATGAAGCGCAGGCTTGGAAAATCCTTGAACACCTGCGGATTTTCCACAAACTGCATGAACGTCGTGGTATCGGCATTCAGATAGTGTGAACCGGTCTGATGGAATGCGGGATTGCACGTGGCGCTCACGTGAATCATGGCCGGTACGTCGAGCTCGACCATTTTTTCGTAGAGCGGGTACCAGGATCGATCGCTCAGTGGCGGGTCTCGCCAGTATCCGCCTGAGGTATCTGGGCTGAGGTTGCAGCCGACAAAGCCAAGTTGATTGACGCACCGCTCGAGCTCGGCGATGCAGTTGGCGGGTGGTACGCCGGGCGACTGTGGCAGCGCGCAGACGCCCACGAAGTTGTCGGGGAACATCTGCTCGACGCGATAGATCAGGTCGTTCGTGTGCTCGATCCAGTATCGACTGATGAGCTCGTTGCCGAAGTGATGACCCATCCAACTGGCGCGCGGCGAGAACAACGTCAGGTCGGTGCCGCGCTCACGCTGGACCCTGAGCTGCCCCGTCTCGATGCTCCGGCGGATCTCGTCGTCGGTGACGTTCATCTTGCCCCTGGTTGGCGCGCCCATCTGGGCGATCTGACCCCCGCGATAGTCCCCCACACCTGGCGGGTAGGTCGTGTAATGCCCATGGATGTCGATGATCATGCGGCACCCATCTTGCCACGGCCGCCTCACGCTACACTGCGCTTGATTGCCACCATGACAGCCGTTGCCCGCGACCCGGTGCGGTTCGCACTATTCGATTGGATCGACGAGTCCGGTCGCGCTCTGGGCGACACCTACGAGGAGCGTCTGCAGGTGCTCGAGCTGGCCGATCGGGCAGGGTTTTACTGTTTCCATCTGGCCGAGCATCACGCCACCGAGCTATCGACGGTGCCGTCGCCGAACCTGTTCCTTTCGGCGGTAGCCCAGCGCACGCGGCGCCTCCGTCTGGGCGCACTGAGCTACGTGTTGCCGCTGTATGACCCGGTGCGACTGCTCGAAGAAATCTGCATGCTCGACCAGCTCAGCCGAGGTCGGCTCGAGGTCGGTCTGAGCCGCGGCTCAACCGGCGAACACATCGACAACGACCCCGAGAAGGCGCGCGCCATGTTCAACGAGGCACTCCAGGTCATCGTCATGGGGCTGTCCACGGGTGAGGTCGATTACCACGGCAAGCACTACGACTTCGATGACGTGATCACTCGGCTCCGTCCGATCCAGCGGCCGTATCCCCCGATGTGGTACCCGACGTCGAATGTCGACTCGATCCCGTGGATTGCCGCGCAGGGCCTGAACACAGCTTTTTCGGTAGGCTTGTCGGCCAACTTCGCACAGACTGCCGCGATGGTCCAGCAGTATCGGGCCGAGTACGCCAGGCATGGCCTCGAGTCCGGTCGACTGAACGGCCACGTTGCCGAGCCCAACTACGGGTTTTCCGCCCACATCCACGTGGCCGAAAGCGACGCGAAGGCGCGCGACCAGGCACGTCCGGCATACGAGCGATTCATGCATAACTTCACGTACCGCTTCGTACGACGGGGACAACCGGAGCGCTACGCTGACCGGCGCAACTTCGACGACGAGCTCCAGCGCGGCCGTGTGGTCGTCGGCTCACCTGGGACGGTGCGGGAGCAGCTGACAGCGTACGTTCAGGCATCCGGTGCAAACTACGTGATTGGCTGTTTCGCGTTCGGCAGCATGCCGCTGGAGCAGGTGCTCGAGTCGGTCGACCTGTTCGCGCGCGACGTGATCCCAGCCTTTGTTCCTTCCCCGCAGGAGGCCCGAGCATGACGCAAACGACGATTGATGTGCGCCCCAGGTTCGATATCGAATGGCAGGACCTCGAGTACCGCCCCGGTTTGCTGGCACGCGTGTATCGCCCGCAAGGCCCGGGCCCGTTCCCCGCGCTGCTCGAGATTCATGGTGGCGCGTGGAATGCGGGCGACCGCACCCAGAACGCCGAGCTCACGCAGGCGCTGGCCGCCCATGGCCTGGTGGTTGCGTCGGTGGACTTCCGCCTCGGCAGACAGGCGCCCTATCCGGCCAACATGGCCGATATCAACTACGCGACGCGCTGGTTGAAGAGTCGGGCTGCTGAGTTTGGCGCTACGGCGGATGGCCTGGGCGGCCTGGGGTTGTCCAGCGGCGGGCACATGGTCATGCTCAGCGCAATGCGGCCGCGCGACCCGCGTTATGCCGCGCTGCCGCTCGACTCGGCCCCGCAGCTCGACGCCAGCCTGGCGTACGTGATGATGGGCTGGCCGGTGCTGGACCCGCACGCGCGCTACCTGCACGCCAGACAGACCGGGCGCGCGGATCTACTCGAATCGCACCACCGCTACTTCGGCGACGAGGACACCATGCGTGAGGCCAACCCGCAGCAGATCCTCGAACGTGGTGAGCGGGTCGAGCTGCCGCCGGCGTTGATCTTTCAGGGCGCCGACGACGACGTGCTTGCGCCGCGCACGGCCGAGCGCTTCGTGGAGGCCTACGGCCA
>CBJLVJ010000178.1:0-6105 GCA_966426465.1 uncultured bacterium
CCGAACGCTTGGCGCCTTGCGCTCCAGGTCCGCCACCTGCCTGGTGGGCAGTGTACTCTTGCACCGGCCGTGCCATCAAGATGTTGATGTCAAGCCGCCGGGTGCCGCCACCGGTAGTATTTCACCGCCACGCTTTGTGACTAGCAATCTTTGTGGCGGCATGTTTGCGAGCTAAGACGGCGTCGGGCTAGCGCTTTCTGCCTTGCGCGCGAGCCCGTCGAGCAACGCCTGGAACGAGGCCGCGATGCGCTCGCCGGCGAGCGGCGAGAACACAAATGCCAGCGGCCCTGACACGCTCAGACTCTGGCTGATCGTGCTGCCGGCCTGTCCGATTGGCAGCACCTCGCAGTGGAAGGTGAAGTGGGTAAGCGGAATGACCGAGGTTTCGAGGTCGAACGAGCGCCCCGCCTGCACGTGAGCCAGCTGGACCCGGTGATGCTGGCCAGCGTTGGTGTGCATCACGCCCGTGGTGCCGTCGGCGAATGGACCATTCATCTCCATGCGCTGCACGTTCGGATTCCACTCGTGCCACGTCGACGGGTCCGACCACACCCGCCAGACAGCGTCGGCCGACGCGCGTGTTTGCCGCGAACGACCATGGCTTGCCATTACTCTGGTCCCTCCCTGTGCGGTCGGGCCATTCTAAATTCCTCCCTGGCTTTGAGGATCAGGCAGCGATGACGGACTGTGTCGACGTGAGGCTCGCCACGACGGCGCTCGGGGACATCGGACGGCCGATGAAGTACCCCTGGGCGACGTCACACCCGAGTCGGCGCAGGCGGTCCCAGGTGCGCCTGTCCTCGATGCCTTCGGCAACGATGGTCAAACCGAGGTCGTGCCCCAGGCCGATGGTCGATCGTACGATGGCCTGGTCGTCCTCGTCCGTAGCGAGCTCGCGCACGAACGAGCGATCGATCTTGAGCTCATCGACGGGGAGGCGCTTCAGGTAGGCGAGCGACGAGTAGCCGGTACCAAAGTCGTCAATGGCGATACGAATGCCCATGAGGCGGAGCGCGGTGATGCACTGCAGCGCACGCGTCGGGTCGGCCATCAGCCCGTTTTCGGTGATTTCGACCACGAGTAGGGAAGGTGGCACGGCCCATCGCTGCAGCATGCCAGCAACCATCTGGGGCAGATCGGGATCGTGCAGGTCCCGCATGGACAGGTTGACCGCGATCGGCAGCTCGATGCCTGCGTTCAGCCACTCACGAGCCTGGCGCATGGCCTCGTTGAGGACCCACTGGCTCACGGCTTTGATGAGGCCGGTTTGCTCCGCCACCGGGATGAACTGATCGGGAGGGATGACCCCGCGCTGCGGGTGGTGCCAGCGCACAAGCGCCTCGACGCCGACACACTGCCGCGTTTCGAGGCTCAGTTTCGGCTGGTACAGCAGCAGCAGCTCGTCTGACTCGATGGCACGTCGCAGCTGACCGACCATCGCCAGGCGGTCCGGACTGTGCTGGTCCTGGTTGGGCGAGTAAATCGCGCAACCGCTCGCCGAGCGTTTGGCCACGTACATGGCCACGTCGGCTCGGCGCAGCAGCGTGTCCGCGTCGCCGCCGTGTTCGGGCGAGACAGCGATGCCGATGCTGCCGCCGACATCTACCGAGCTATCACCGATCGAAAACGATCGATCCAAGGCGTACAGGAGCATGCGCGCAACCCGCTCCGCCCGCTCAGGGTCGGCGTCAGGTAGGAGCACCGCGAACTCATCGCCGCCCAGGCGAGCGACCATATCGCGCGGATCCAGACGCTCGGTGAGTCGCGCTCCGATCTGCTGCAGCAGGATATCTCCGTATTGATGCCCGAACGTATCGTTGACTTCCTTGAAGCGGTCCAGGTCGATGACCAGCAACGCCACTGACGTGTTCTGGTCGTGTGCGGCACGAATGGCCTGCGCCAGCCGATCGTGCAGCAGCCGGCGGTTGGGCAAGCGAGTCAACAGATCGTGCAGCGCCTGATGCTCCAGGGCCGTGTTGAGGACCTCGGACTGGTGCAGCCGCTCGCCCAGCGCGGCCTCGGCTTTCTGGGATTCCTCGTGCAGGTAGCCGGTCAGCAGCACGATCATGAACAACATGCCCGAGCGAACGACGAACGCCGGGTCGGCGGCTCCGCCCTGGCTCAGCCGCCAGGCAAAGTCGATCGCGGCAATGCCGGCCGCGAGCAGGCTCGCCGGCGCAAAACCAAGCCGCATGCCGGCCGAGATCACGACCGCGTACAGGACGGCGTAGAAGGGCGAGTCGAAGCCGCCCACGATGGGCAGCATGGTCGCGCACAGCAGCCCATCGACGAGCGTCGGGACGGACCCGACCAGCAGCCCTGAGCGCCGCTGCTTGATCAGCCAGGCCAACTTCAGCGTAAAGGCGAAGGCGACCGCGAGGACGGCGTAGGCGGCCACCATAGCGCGGAGTTCGAGTGGACGCATCGCAAGCGCCAGCGCGAACAGGCTAATGCCCAGCAGGCGTCCGACCACCAGACGCCGCTCCAGCGTGAGCGCCTGAGGTAGATCGGGTGGACCGGCCCACAGACGACCCGCGAACCCGAGGACGGAGCGCAATCTGGACAAAAGCACGGTGGTTTGTTGAAGCATCGGCCGGTCAGCCGCTTCTCTGCAGTCGCGCGTCGAGGCCGTGGCGCTCAGCTTCTTCTCAACCGGCACGCAACACAGCGCGCTATGCGGGCCGGTACCCTCAGGCGGGTGACCAGAGTGCAAGCGTGGACGCGTATGGTGCTGTTGGGGCGGGAGGACAGTTGGGGCGCGACCCTCGCGACTGGTCCGCGCGGCATCTACACGCTGGCCGGGCTCGCCCTGGCCATGCACGTGCTCGACCTGGCGACCGGTCTGCGCATGATGCTGGTGTACGGCGTGCATCTCGAGCAGAACCCGCTGGCACGCTTCGTCATGAACAACGCTGGACCGATCGGCCTGACGGAATTGAAGCTCGGCGTGGTCACGGCCGGCGTGGTCCTGCTGGTGCGCACCGCGCAGGCCGGTCGCGCCCGTCTGGCGCGGAACTGCCTGCTCCTGGCGGCCGGTATCGGCGTCCTCGGCTGGACGTCGAACCTGGTCGGCTAACTGCTAGCGGCTAGTTACGGTGCTGGCTCGCTCTGCCGGCCCGCCGGCGGACAATGGAGCCAATGGACTTCAGCACCCCTGAGGAGCACGCCGCGATCCGCACCGCTGTGCGCGAGCTCTGCGCGGCTTATCCCGACGCGTACTGGCGCGAGCTGGACCGCACCCACGCGTACCCGACCGAGTTCGTTCGAACGCTCACCGAAGCGGGCTGGCTGGCGGCGCTGATCCCCGCCGAGTACGGCGGCCCGGGCCTGGGCATCGCCGAAGCCGCGATCATCCTCGAGGAGATCAACCGCGCCGGCGGGAACGCGGCCACGGCTCACGCGCAGATGTACATCATGGGCACCGTGCTCCGCCATGGCTCGCCTGAGCAGAAGCAGCGCTATTTACCGGCGATCGCGCGCGGCGAGCTGCGCTTGCAGGCGTTCGGCGTGACCGAGCCCGACGCCGGCTCCGAAACGACGCGTCTGAAGACCACTGCCGTTCGGCGCGGTGAGTGCTACATGGTCAACGGCCAGAAGGTGTGGACCTCGCGTGCCGAGCACTCGGACCTGCTGCTGCTCCTGGCGCGCACCACGCCCTACGAGGAGCTCACCGACAAAACCCGCGGACTGAGCGTGTTTCTGGTCGACCTCCAGCGTGCCGTCGCCGCGGGGCAGATCGAGATCCGCCCGATCGAGACCATGCTCAACCACCATACGACCGAGCTGTTCATCCAGGACCTCGAGGTGCCCGCCGAAAACCTGATCGGCCAGGAAGGCATGGGCTTTCGCTACATCATCGACGGTTGGAACGCCGAGCGCATCCTGATCGCGGCCGAATCGATCGGCGACGGGCGCTGGTTCGTCGATCGCGCGGCGAAGTATGCCTCGGAACGGGTGGTCTTCGGTAAGCCCATCGGGGCCAACCAGGGTGTGCAGTTCCCCATCGCCCAGGCGCACGCGCGGCTCGAAGCGGCCGACCTGCTCCGCCACAAAGCCGCGTGGCTCTTCGACACGGGCCAGAAGTGCGGCGCCGAGGCGAACATGGCCAAACTACTTGCCGCGCAGGCGGCGTGGGACGCGGCCAACGCGTGCCTGGACACACACGGTGGCTACGGCTTTGCGGTCGAGTTCGATGTCGAGCGCAAGTTCCGCGAAACGCGGCTGTACAGTGTGGCGCCGATCAACAACAACCTGGTGCTGGCATACGTCGGCCAGCACGTGCTGCACATGCCGCGTTCGTACTGACCCTCGCCCGAGCCGCTGGCCGACTGACACGCGCCATCGCCCGCCTCTGGAGCCCTCTTGCATTTTGGGGGGTAGGTGGCGATACTGGGCGCTGGAGCGCGAGGTACACGACTGCTGGCCGCCTCCAACCGGCAGCCGTGTCGCGCTCCTTCTGCGCTCACGAGCTTACCACGCTGCTGTTGCGAGCATGGGCTGGCCCTGGACGGGCGAGCCGTCCAGCAGCACCAGCTGGTGCACCGGACACAGCACCGCCTCCAGCTCCGACTCGACCAGCAGCACGGGCATGCCCTCGACGCCGCAGCCCTGCACCGCGCAACCGCGACGCCATCTCAGCCGCGCCGCGCGCTCCGCCAGGCGGTCGCGCTTGGCGCGCGGCAACACCAGGCGAAACGGCGGCCCGCCCGACCAGTTGTCCTCGAGAGAGACAGCCACTTCCTTCAGGATAGAACATGCGTTCTGCATGTCAAGCGCCATGCCGGCGGGCGCGACAGTTAGCGGTTTAGAGTGATTTGAGGTATTCGATCAGGTCAGCTTTCTGCTGCGCGCTCAGACGCAAGCCCTGGAAATCGTTGTAGTGGTTGACCACGTCGGCCAGCGTCTTGAAGCGACCGTCGTGGTAGAAGCCGCCGTTCTGCTGGGCGCGCGAGCCGAGCCCACCCAGGGGCGTTGTGCGGTAGCGTTCGTCAGGCGACCGCTCAGCCTGGAACTCGTCGATGCCGATGTCTTTGGCTTTGTGCATGTTCCAGCCGGGCTCGGTAAACAGCGGCGGCACGTGACACGCGGCGCACCTGGCCTGGCCGTCGAACACCGCCTGGCCACGCGCCACCGCCGCGGGATCAAGCTGCCCCTGGAAGGGTGAAGCGGGCGCCGGCAGCGACAGCTGATAAAAGTGCAGTGCGGCCAGCTTGTCGGTGATGCGATCCTGGTCCGGCGGACTGCTGATGTGGCCGAAGCGGTTGACCGCGGCGATGGGGAACTTGTCCTGTTCGTCCAGGCGCGGATCGAAGAATGTTCCGGGCGCACCGTGCATCTCGAGGTTGGCCACGAACGCATTCCAGTAGGTCACCGACCCCCAGCCAGTAAAGGTGTGCATATTGACGCCGGCCAGCCCATAGGCGGGCGGGATCAGCGTCGGCGCTGGTTGACCGGTCGCCGGGTTGATGACCTTGCCATCCATGAAGACCTCGGCGTCGAACTTGCCGGGCCCCCATTTGCGCAACGTGTCGCGCACCAGGACGGGTGTGATCGGCGACGGCTGACCGGGTTGTGGGCCGGCCGAGTTGAGCAGGTCGGCCACCGGCTGCAGGTTCGGCGCCAGGCTCACGATCAGCCCCACGTTCAGGTCGCGGTTGGGCACGCCGTCGAGCCGCTTGCCGATGCCGCCCGCGAACGAGTTGTCTACCGTCGAATGGCACAGCGCGCAGGTGATGCCGACCGACTTGAGGCTGCCGTCGGCATTGAACGAACCTTCGACGCCCACCACCGCATTGAGCTTCAGCAGAGTGAGCGTGACGGCCGGATCGTTCAGATCCACCTGGCCAGCGGCCACGGCGGCCGTGACGGCCTGAGGCAATGCCTCGGCGTCGACCTTCAGACCGACCGCCAGCGCGGTGGCGGGACTGACGCCGTCGAGTCCCAGGTCGGTCTTGACGCCGCCGAACTTCGTGCCTTCGATCGCACGGTGGAGGCCGATGGCGCCGAAGAAGCCTTCGCTGCCGAAGGTGTCGTTGCGGAAGGTGTCGCGACCGCGGTCCATCAGGTCCGCCGCGTGGTCGCGGATCAGGTTGTCGCGCGCGTTAG
>CBJLVJ010000179.1:0-6073 GCA_966426465.1 uncultured bacterium
GACGAGGGCGAACGCCGCGTACCCGTAACACTCCGCCAGCAGCCGAGCCCACGCGGGGTGGTGGTACGGAAGCGCGGCGGGGCTGCTCGAAACGAACTCGAGCCACGCGGGTTGGTCGAGGTCCAGCGTCTGCATACACCCACATCTTGTCCACCTGGAGCCTTCTCTGGCAATTCCTCCGGGAGCGTATTTCGCGCGATTTACACATTCCTTACAGACGCTCAACGATTGCAACCCGATCCGCCGGTAGGCTCCATATCTATCCAACCTCTCGGTTCGGATCTCTGCCTCGTGGTTGCCTCCGGCCTACCTGCATCCATCCACTCGAGCCAACCGACGGCCAATGCGCGCGCGACGCAACGCCGTCGCGTGTGCGTCGTCGGCGAGGACCTGTCAGGTCCGCCCGACGAGGGGCTCAAGAAATTCGTCCACCAGCTTGCCCGGGCACTGCGCTGCGAGCACGACCTGAGCGTGGTGTCCGTCTCGCGCGACGCTGCCTGGCCGGGCGCACAACGCGTCTCCGGCTCGCGTACGTTCGTCAGCGGCCGACTGCAGCACGTTCTCGCCAGCCACAAACCCGACGTGCTGGTCTACGCGCCACGCTCCTCGACGACATTTATGGCGTTCGTGCGCGCGCGCGTGTTGCAGAGCTACTGTCCACGCGCGCGCATCGTCATGCTGGGGCTCCAGCCGCGCCAGCATTCGCGCGTCGAGCGGCGCCTGATCCGGCACCTTGCTCCGGATCTGGTGTGTGTCCAGACCCGCAGCAGCCAGGCCTACCTGCAGCGCCTGGGCTGCTCCACGATGCTGCTCCCCAGCGGGGTAGACCTCCACACATTCCACCCGCTGCCAGTGGAGGAGCGAATGGCGCTGCGAGCACAGTACGGACTCCGCGCCGACCGGCCGGTGGCCTTGCACGTTGGACATCTGCAGCCGGGGCGAAACCTTGGGGTGCTTGCCGCCCTGGCCGCGCGTGGCAAGTGTCAGGTAGTCCTGGTTACCAGCTCCAGTCTCGAGCAGGTGCCGGAGCTTGCGCTTCCGTTGCGCCGCGCAGGCGTCCACGTTTTCTCCGAGTATCAGCCGTTTGTCGAGCAGCTCTATCAGCTTGCCGATGTGTACCTGTTTCCCGTATTTTCGAGCGACAACGCCATTGAAGTGCCGCTGTCGGTGCTGGAGGCGTTCGCGTGCGACCTGGCCGTCGCCACCACGCGATTTGGGGGATTGCCGTTGTTGTTTGAGACACACGTCTGCGCGGGGCTGCGTTTCGTGGAGTCGCCGGGCGAGCTGGTGCAGGCGGCCGAGCAGTTGTGCCGCTCCGCGCCCGCCGGGACACGTGCGCTGGCGGCGCCATTTGGCTGGGAGCGGATCGCCGCCACACTGCTCGAACGGGCGGCTCGACCGTGACGACCGCACGAGTCGATCACCTCGACGCGGCTGAGGCAGTGGGCTGGTATCGACGCAACAAAGTTCCACTTGTCGGAATCGCTTGCCAGCTGCCGGCGCACATCGCCGAAGACCCCGCATTTCGCGCGGCGCTCGCGATTCAGCAGGAATGGTTCGCCGTACAGCGAGCGGAGTACGAGCTCGTCTATGAGGGCTGGCGGGCCATGGGTATCAAGTCATTGATGCTCAAGTCAGCGGGAAATTATCCATCGTTCCCGTACAACAGCGACAATATCGACCTGCTCGTACGGCCGGAACATGGACAGGCCGCGCGTGAGGTCTTGCGCCGGCTCGGCTACGTGGAGCTGCGCAACATCGAGGAGCCCTGGAAGTACCTGTTCCGCAAATTTTATGGCGGACGATGCGTGTCGGCGATCCATGTCCACGAGCAGATTGCCTGGGAGGTGGTCTTTATCGACCACCAACGGCTGTGGGACAGGATGCGGCCGGCGGAAGACGATCCTCGCGTCAATATTCCGTCACCCGAGGATGTCATCCTCATCAACCTGGCGCACGCGTGCTACGAAAACAAGCGACTGTACTTCAACGACTTCCTGCGGGTGCGGCACGCGCTGCAGTCAGCCAACGGAACCCTGGATTGGGACTACATGGAGCAAACCGCGGCCACACGCGGCTGGCTCGACGGTCTGGCGTTCATGGCGGTGGTGTACGCGCATCTGGAGCCAGCCCTGTTCGGCTCCAGCCTGGCCGCCGAGGTCCTGCCGGCGCGGTTCGCTGACCTGGTGCGCGCTGACCCCGTGCTCCGACGACACCTGGACCGAGTGCGCTCCGCCGCCGACGTTGACCTTCCACTTGGGCTGGGCTTCTGGTTTTGCAAGCGGCTGTACTACCGCAAAATTCTGGCCGACCCGACCCGGACCCTTGTGCAGCGCGGCTACGACGTACTCGCGACGACGCTCACCGGCATTCAGCTGAAGTCCAATATCCGTCCGCAACCGGGGGCCATCGTGTCGTTGAGCGGTATCGATGGGTCAGGCAAAACAGCCCATGCGACCGCACTGGTAGATGCCATGCGCGTGTGTGGCCTCAGCGTGAATTACATGTGGAGCCGAGGTGGGTCGAGCGGGCTGGTCGGTGCGGTCAACGCCGTGCGCCGCCGGCTCCGGCGAGCTGAGGCGGCGTCGGAGCCCGGCCAGGATAGCCTGACGCGACGGCGCCAACGCCTGTTATCCAGCCCGTTTGCGCGTGTGCTGTGGGCCTGGTTGGTAGCCACCGACCAGGTCGCCACGTTCACCCTCCGCGCCTGTCTGCCAGCGCTGCTCGGGCGCATCGTCGTCACCGACCGATACGTGTACGACACCGCGGTGGAGATGGATGCATCGCTTCCCAGCGAAGCGCGTTGGAGTCGCGCAGCCATGCAGGCCATGCTGCGCCTGGCGCCGCGCCCACGCTTTCGATACGTGCTGGATGTTGCCCCCGAGACTGCGCGCGAACGGAAAACGGACGAGAGCTGGCACCCGCACCTCGAACAGGAGCGCAGGAGCTATGAACGGCTGGCCCGGCGCTTCGGGCTGCGGATCCTCTCGAATCAGGGCTCGTTCGCGACGACCAACGACCGTCTGGTGCGTGAGGTGATGATGTCGTACATGGCCACCTGGGAAACGCCTCTCAATGCCCTGTTCCTGGCCAATCCGAGCCAGAAGAACGTTCCCGACCGGGCCTGGATCGCCGCGAGGAGCCGATGAGCCAGCTGCGCGTGGCAGTCGTCACCAACATGTATCCGTCGGCGGCCGAGCCCGGTTTCGGGACATTCGTCCACGACCAGGTGGAAGCGCTTCGCCGCGCGGGAATCCACGTCGACGTGTTCTTCTTCAACGGGCGCGCGAATACCTGGAACTACGTGTGGGCCTTCGTTCGTCTGTGGCGGGTCCTCTGGCGCAACCGCTACGACCTGCTCCACGCCCACTTCGTGCTGGCGGGCATCGTGGCCCGCGCCTAGTGGGGCCACAAAGTCGTACTCACCCATCATGGGGTCGAGCTACTGGGCTACCCGCGCTGGCAGACCTGGCTGGCGCACCTCGTGACGCCGCTTGTGGACGAGGTCATTTACGTCTCAGCCGAGCTGCGCGACGCGCTACGCGACAGCGACGGCTGGGTGATCCCGTGCGGCATCGACCTGGACGTATTCACACCCATGCCGCGCGCCGAGGCGCGTGCACGGCTCGGACTGCCCCTCGATGCCCGACTCGTGCTGTGGGCGGGCGAGAGCTGGCGCGAAGAGAAACGCTTTTATCTGGTGGAACAGGCCATGGCCCACGTCAAGACGACCTTGGCAGACGCGGAACTCGTGCTGCTCAGCAACCGGCCGCACGATGTTGTTCCACTGTACATGAGCGCCTGCGACGCGCTGGTGCTGACTTCGGCAGCGGAGGGCTCGCCGATGGTCATCAAGGAGGCAATGGCGTGTAACCTGCCCATCGTCTCCGTGCGCGTGGGCGACGTTCCGGAGGTGGTGGGCGACACGCCAGGGTGTGCCCTGGCCGATCATGACCCGCTGGATATCGCCGACAAGCTGCTGGTGATCCTCCGCGACCCGCGGCGGACGAACGGTCGGCAGCGCATCGGCCACCTCGGCCACGATCGAATCGCGCAGCGGCTGCTCGAAGTGTACGAGCATGCGTTGCGCGCCCCCCGGGCGAGACGGGCGAAGCCTCTGGCGCACAGGTCGGAGTCGTGAGCAGCCGCCGACCGGCCGTCTGCGTTGTCCGCCACGACGCGTATCCAGATGACAGTCACGTCCGCCGCGACGCGGAGGCGCTGGTCGAGGCCGGCTATGACGTGACGGTCGTGGCGCTGTCGCGACCGGGGCAGGCCCCGCGAGATTCGGTGAACGGCGTAAGCGTGTATCGAATGCCTGTCAGTCATCGGCGCGGCGGCATCTTGCGCTACGCATGGGAATACGGCGTTTTCTTCGTACTCGCCTCGCTCACGCTGGCATGGCTGCACGCTCGCAAACGCTTCGAGGTGGTCGAAGTGGACAACATGCCCGACCTGCTGGTGTTCTGCGCGCTGGTACCGAAGTTGACTGGCGCGCGAGTCATTCTGTTCATCTTCGACAATATGCCCGAGCTGCTGGTGGTCGCGCGCGGCTATTCTCCCAGACATCCGCTCGTTGGGCTTCTGCGGCTCGCCGAGCACCTGAGCGCGCGCTTCGCGGACCGGGTCATCGTCACACAGGAAATTGCCCGGCGGTTGGTCAGCGGTCGTGGCGTGCCCGCCGAAAAGCTCGCCACGGTCATGAATTGCCCCGACGAAGCATTGTTTGTTCCGAGCGCCAGTCCGACTCGTGCGGCGGCCGCGGAGTTTGTAATTGTGACCCATGGCTTGATCCTCGAGCGATTTGGCATCCAGGTACTGCTGGAGGCGCTGCCCCGGATCGCGACGGAAATCCCTGATGTTCGACTCCGCATCATTGGCAAAGGCGAATACCGCTCCGAGCTGGAGAACCGCGCCCGCCGGAATGGCACGGCAGGTCGCGTCGAGTTCCGCGATTGGGTGCCGTTGGAGGAGCTACCAGATCTGATCGCTCAGGCAAGCGTGGGTTATGTGGGCATGCTGTGTGACCTGATGCTCTCCAACAAGCTGATGGAGTATGTCGCCCTGGGTGTACCCGCGGTCGTCAGCCGCTGGCCAACCTACCAGCACTAATTCCCAGAGGATGCCGTGACCTACTTCCGGCCGGGCGATGCAGACGACCTGACGGCGGCGATCTTACGCGTGTGGCGACAACCCCAGGCCGCGGCGCGGCGCGCCGCCCGCGCTGCACACCTGTACCAGAGCTACCGGTGGAAGGTCCAGCGACAAAGCTATCTTGACGTCTACGCCAGTCTGGTCCCAGCTAGAAGTTCGGCCGACAAGCCGCTTTTTGGCCCGAGACGCAGTCGGCCGAACTTCTTTGACAGATTGGCCCAGGAGCGCGGCCACCAAGATTCATGACATTCTCCACGTTTTCGGCCGCGCTCCTGGGCGCTCGCATGATGTCGCCCGCACCGCGGCAAGTGTTTCCTGAGCGTCGGCTCCCCGGGTGGAGCTTGCGGTTGAGCGCCGAAGAGGAGCTGCTGCTCTTGTGCGCCCGCGCGGATCGCGATGCTGCCCAGACGCAGCGCATGCGCGTACTCGCGGGCGCCGCGGAGCTTGACTGGCAGCGCTTCGGGAACATGGCCGCCGAGCAGGAAGTGCTGGCGCTCGTCTCACGTGCCTTGACCGAGCTGGAACTGGCCGGGCAGGTCCCCCACCCGGTGCTCCAGGACGCGCGCCGGGCACGGTTGGAAACGCTCGCTCGCAACCTGTCACTGCACTCCGAGCTGAGTCGAATTGCTTCGTGCCTGCACGCCAGCGGGATTCCCGTGGTGCCACTCAAAGGAACGTGCCTGGCCCAACGACTGTTCGCGTCGCTCGAGTTGCGCCGCGTTGGCGATATCGACGTGCTGGTACCCGAGTCGAGGCTGGCTGAGGCACGCTCAGCCCTGTTCGAGCTGGGCTACGCCGCTATTGACGGGCAGGAGCACCACGCGTTTCACGGCGCGCCATACGTCAGGCAGACCGCCACGATGTCGTTTGTGGTCGAGCTGCACTGGGGCCTCAACGACCCTGAGTTCGTCACCGTCGA
>CBJLVJ010000180.1:0-6045 GCA_966426465.1 uncultured bacterium
GTACCGCTAGGTGGCATCGCCCCTGTCCCAACCACGAGGCAACTTCTCGATCGAAGCGCTGCGCTTCCCGCTCGCCGCGCTCGGCATCTTCGGCATTCTGGCCGGACTCGGCGCGTGGCTCGTTCAGGGCGATTTCGGCCTGGTCCCGCGCATCCTGATGGCCGCCGGGGTGCTGCTGCTGGGCATCTACGTCGCCCTGGATCCGGAAGAGGTGTGGGCCAAACTGACGGGCCGCGGCGCGCTGTATTCGGGCAACACGCTGGTGCTTGCCGCGGCGGCGCTGCTCATCCTGGGCTTCCTGAACGTGCTCGGCTCACGCTACCAGACGAAGTTCGACCTCACGGCGAACAAGCAGTTCACGCTGTCCGACCAGAGCATCAAAGTCGCCCAGGCGTTACCCCAGCCGGTCAAGGTCACCGGCTTTCTGACCGCCAACGACTCACGCAAACAAGACTTCCAGACGCTGCTGAACGACTACCAGAACCGCTCGGGCGGCAAGCTGACGTACGAGTTCGTCGATCCCGAAGCGCGACCGGCCGACGCTATCGCGGCGGGAATCACCTCGACTGGCACGATCGTCTATCAGATGGGCGACAAGAAGCAGAACAGCACCGGCACCACCGAGAAGGACGTCAGCACGGCGCTGGTAAAGCTCGAACGCCCCGAGAAGAAGGCGTACTTCACCACGGGACATGGTGAACGTTCTCTGGACGGCTTCGGTCCGACGGACTACGGCACGATCAAACAGTCCATCGAGCGCGACAATTTCACCGCGGCCACGCTGAATCTGCTGACCTCACGCGCGGTTCCCGACGATGCGGCCGAAGTCATTATCGCCGGCCCGACAAACCCGCTGCTGGCCGAGGAAAAGGACGCCTTGAAAGCGTACCTCGATGGTGGCGGCAAGCTGATCGCGTTGATCGGTCCCAACTCGAAGACGGACCTGAACGATCTGTTGCAAAACTACCAGGTCAGCTTCACGAGCAACGTGGTGATCGATCCGGCCAAGAGCGTGCCACAGGACCCGCGGGTGATCGTCGTCGACAGCTACGGCACGCACGCGATCACGCAGGACCTGCGGTCGCTCACCTTCTTCCCGTTGTCGGACAACATCACCTATCCGAGCGCCCCGCCCCAGGGCACGACCGTCACGCCGCTGGCGCAGTCGACGGACCAGAGCTGGGGCAACACCAATCCACAGCAGATCCAGCAACAGTCGTCGGATCCAAAAGGGCCGCTGGCGCTGGCAGTGGCGGTCGACGCCAGCTCGTCGGGCGGCTCGACGGGCGGCAGCGGAGGCGCGCGGCTGGTGCTGTTCGGCTCGCCCGACCTGATCTCCAACAACTCGCTGCAGCAGGTGCCCGGAAACGAGACGCTGTTCCTGAACGCCGCCAACTGGGTGGCCGAGGAAGACAACCTGATCAACGTGCGAGCGCCTGAAACCACCCCGCGCACGCTCGTCCTGACAAGCTCGCAGATGAATCTGATCGCCTACTCCAGCTTCCTGTTCCTCCCCCTGGCGGTGCTCGCGGCGGGCGCGGCCGTGTGGTGGACACGGCGCTGAGACGTAGCTCGTTCACCACCAGATGAATTACCGCGTCACCATTGGTTTTCTGGCTGTCGCCGTCGTGCTGGGCGTGCTGGTCATCGGACTCGACAAGTTCAACATTGGTCCGACCCAGGCCGCCCAGACCAGTGGCACTGCCACCACCACGGCCAGCCAGCAACCCCAGATCTTTTCGTTCGACGACTCGAAGGTCACCACGTTCGAGCTGCATCAGGCGGACAAGTCCGTCCAGGTGCAGAAGCAGGCTGACACCTGGGTGATCGCCGGCAGTGGCGATCCAGCCAATAAATCGTCATTCACCAGCCTGCTGGTGCGCATGGCTCAGCTGAAAGCGACGCGCGCGGTCACCGACGCTGGCACAGACCTGTCACAGTACGGGCTCGATTCGCCCAGAGACTCGGCCATCGCCACACTGGATGATGGGACCAGGTACGAGCTGGACCTTGGCTCGAAGACGCCCGTGCAGACCGGCACGTACGCCAAGAAAGGCGACGCCCCGGACATCTACGTCATCGCCGATCAGTTCGGCACCGACCTGGAGCGCCTGGTGACCAATCCGGCCGAGCCGCCCACACCGAAGCCGGCCTCAGCAACGAGCACGCCCACGCCCGCGGCTGCCCCAGCCGCGCCCGAGAGCGCGACGCCCACACCGAATCCCTGACGCGCCGCTCACCACGAGGTCTCGACCGGGCCGCGACACGACCTGCGAAAAATTGATGTTTCCCTGGCAGCCGTCGTGCGGTACAGTGGAGCCGGTGCGATCAGCGACGATCGCACTGACGGCCGTTCACGACGTTGTGAGGCACACATGTTCTATTCTCCCGGCTTGGAGCAGCTGGATCCGGCGCTGCTCGCTTTTGTCAAATGCCACGTGACCTCCCCGGTCAAATGGGAGGTGCTCCGCGTACTGGCAAGCCAGGATGGCACCTGGCTGCGCGCCGATCAGTTGGCGCGGCGGTGCCACCGAGGCACGGCCGAGATCACGGCGGCAGTGACTGAACTGGCCAACGATGGCGTGGTGGAGGTAGTCCTCGCCGGCTTGCCCGACGACATGAGCTACCGCTTACCGGCCGACGAGCCCACATCGGTGGTGCTGCATCGCCTCATCGAAGCAGCGACGCGCAGCCTGGAGCTACGCGCCATCATCGCGGCTCACCTGCAACGGGTGCGGCAACAGGAGCAAACACTGCGACGCACGGCCGTGGCCTGATACGGCGGCCGACGGCCACTCGGGGACGCTAGAGACGCGACGTAGCCCAGGCGGCGGCATCACGCACGAGCGGATCGGGATCCTCTGACGCGGCGCGCTCGAGGGCTGGCCGAGCCTCGGGTCGGCCGGCGTTGCCGAGCGCGATCGCCGCGTTACGCGCCAGTCCACGACGTTTGGCGCGCTTGATCGGCGAGCCGCGGAACGTCTCGCGAAAGGTGTCGTCGTCGATCGCGAGCAGCGCCTCGAGGTCAACGCGCGTTCCTTGACGCGGCTCGAACTCGGGCCACCCGCGCGGGCGCCCGCGGCTCGAGGCGTTGTACGGGCACACCTCCTGGCAGATGTCGCAGCCGAAGACCCACTCACCCAGGCGCGGACGCAGGTCGTCGGCAATCGCACCGCGGTGCTCGATGGTCAGGTAGGCGATGCAGCGCTCGGCGGCCAGGTGGTAGGCAGAATCGAGCGCGTCGGTGGGGCACGCGTCGATGCACAGCCGGCAGGCGCCGCAGTCCTTGCGCACCGGCTCGTCGATGTCGAGGTCGACGTCAGTGAGCAGCGCGCCGAGAAACACGTAGGAGCCAATCGGTGTCAGCAGGTTGGTGTTCTTGCCGCGGAAACCCAGGCCTGCTCGAAGCGCGGCGTCGCGTTCGACCAGCGGTCCGTCGTCCACGAACACGCGAGAGCGCACGGCGCGCTCGACGCGTGCGTCCAGAAAGGTCGCGAGCTGGCGCAGGCGGTGCTTCATAGCGTCGTGGTAGTCGTTACCCCAGGCATAGCGCGCGACGCGTCCGCCCGGGCCAGGCTCGGGCTCGACGGTGCGGTACGAGACACCCACCACGATCAGCGAACGGGCGTCGGGCAGAAGCTCGCGCGGGCGCGTGGCCAGGCGCGTGCGGGCGGTGTTGAGCCAGGCCATGTCGCCCTGGTGGCCGCCGTCCAACCATCGTGTTATGTCGAGTTCAGCCTGCGGGAACGGCTCGGGCGTGGTGACGCCGACCAGGTGAAAACCAATCGACCGGGCGAACGCCTTCAGCTCTGACGTCAGCGACATCAGTCGCGCAGCGACAGCACCGCCATGAACGCTTCCTGCGGGATCTCCACCTGGCCCAGGCGCTTCATGCGCTTTTTGCCCTCGGCCTGTTTTTCGAGCAGCTTGCGCTTGCGTGTCACGTCACCGCCGTAGCACTTGGCCAGCACGTTTTTGCGCATGGCGCGGATCGTCTCGCGGGCGATGATCTTGCCGCCGATCGCCGCCTGCAGCGGCACGTCGAACATCTGACGCGGGATCAGCTGACGCAGCTTCTCGATCAGCGTCCGACCCTGCTGGTAGGCCTTGTCCTGGTGGATGATCATGCTCAAGGCGTCCACTGGCTGGCCGTTGACCAGCACGTCGAGCTTGACCAGCTCCGCGGCGCGATAGTCGGCGAAGTGGTAGTCCAGGCTGGCGTACCCCTGGGTGCGCGTTTTGAGCTGGTCGTAGAAGTCGACGATGAGCTCGGCCAGTGGCATCTGGTAGGTCAGCAGAACGCGCTGCTCGTCCACGTACTCCATTTTGCCGAAGCTGCCGCGGCGCACTTGGACCAGGTCCATGACGGCGCCGATGTACCTGCTGGGCGAAATGACCGACAGGTCGACCCACGGCTCCTCGACCCGATCGAACGTGCCCGGCGAGGGCAGCTCGGCCGGATTTTCGACGTTCTTGATCGAGCCGTCGTGCATGAAGACGTGGTATTCGACGCTCGGCGCGGTGATGAGCAGCTCCAGGTTGTACTCGCGCTCGAGCCGCTCGCGGATGATCTCCATGTGCAACATGCCTAGAAACCCGCAGCGGAAGCCAAACCCGAGCGCGACCGAGCTTTCGGGCTCGTAGACCAGCGAGGCGTCATTGAGCTTGAGCCGTTCGAGCGCTTCGCGCAGCAGCGGGTATTCCTCTCCGTTGGTCGGGTACAGGCCAGCGAACACCATCGACTTGGCCGGCCGATAGCCTGGCAGCGGCTCGGCGGCCGGATGCGCCATCGATGTGATCGTGTCGCCCACCTGCACGTCGCGTACGTCCTTCAGGCCGGTCGCGATGTAGCCCACCTCGCCAGCCTCGAGGCAGTCGATGGCCATCATCGTGGGATGGAAGATGCCCACCTCCATGGCCTCGCCGCGCACGCCGTTGGACATCATGCGCACCGGCTCGCCAGCGCGCGCGTAGCCGTCGACGAAGCGACAGTAGGCGATGACGCCCTTGTAGGCGTCGTAGTGCGAATCGAAGATGAGCGCCCGCAAGGGCGCCTCGCGGTCGCCGCGGGGTGGCGGGATGCGGCGAACGATCGCCTCGAGGATCTCGTCGACGCCGATGCCCTCCTTGGCCGAAGCCAGGATGCAGTCGTCGCCGGGCAAGCCGACGACGCGCTCGATCTCCTCGCGCACGACCTCCGGCTGCGCGCTGGGCAGGTCGATCTTGTTGATGATTGGCACGATCTCCAGGTCGTGCTCGATGGCCAGGTACACGTTGGCCAGGGTCTGCGCTTCGACGCCCTGGGCGGCGTCAACCACCAGCAGCGCGCCTTCGCACGCGGCGAGCGCGCGCGAGACTTCGTAGGTGAAGTCGACGTGGCCGGGCGTATCGATCAGGTTCAGCTGGTACAGCTCACCATCCACCGCGCGGTACTGCATGCGGACCGCCTTGGCTTTGATGGTGATGCCCTTCTCACGCTCGAGATCCATCGCATCGAGCACCTGGGCCATCATCTCGCGCTGCGCGAGCGTACCGGTACGTTCGAGGAGCCGGTCGGCCAGAGTCGATTTGCCGTGATCGATGTGGGCGATGATCACGAAGTTGCGGATTTGCGCCTGCTGCACAGCTTCGGACGAGAGCCTAACACGGTGCTAGTCTCAGACCGTGCGACTTCGATGCTGCTGCCTGGGCGTGTTGCTGCTGGTCGTGGTCGGCTGCGGACCGGTGGCGCCGAGCGCGCCAACGCCGACGACGCCTCGCCCGCCCGCGCCGACTTCAACGGCGCTTGCCGCGCCCACGCCAACGGTTCTCGCCGCGGCGAAGCCAACCGAGCCTGCGGCCGCACCCACGCCCACCACGCCGGCCCCACCGAAGCCGACAGCGCCGTCGGTGACGTCGACCCGGGTCGAGACGCTGAACAGCGCCAACTCCGCCTTTCAAAGCGGCGACTTGAAGATGGCCTCAGGTCTCTACGAGCGCGTTCTCAACACCCCGCCAACCGGCGAAAGCGACGCCGCCCGCGGCGCCATTGACGACCTGGCCGAT
>CBJLVJ010000181.1:0-6037 GCA_966426465.1 uncultured bacterium
AGGGAGAAGGGAGAGAAGAAAAAGCAAGAGAAGGAGGGGGAAGAGAGAGAAGAGAGGGGGAAACAGAGACATGAAGAGAGCACGCAAAGAGGTTGCCCAGAGGGGACCCCCTTGAGGATTCTCCCCGGCGGGGACCCCCGAGGATTCTCCCTTGAGGCGACCCCCGAGGATTCTCCCGGAGGGGACGCTCGGGTAGCTCTTGTGGGGCCGTGGCCGGTGGCCGCTGTGCTAGCCCACGGGGAATTTCGCGAAGTAGGCCTTGATGCCCTCAAGGTAGCCATGGGCAATGGCTTCGACGATGGTGTCTTTGCGCAGGGCGTTGGCGTCGTCCTCGTTGGTCAGGAACAGGCCCTCGCCGATAATGGCCGGCATCTGACTCGGGCGCGGCACCACGTCCGTTTTCGGGCTGAGCAGGTAGTAGTGATCGCCGCCAAGGACCGACGTGTCTCTGGTCGCGCCATGGTCGACCGTGCTGTAGCCGGCGTCCTTGAGCGCACGGTTGACGGCCGAGTCGACCAGCTCGGCCAGCGCCTTGCTGCGATCGGCATACGGGCGATCGGGATCGAAGAAGATGAACGTGCCCTTCATGTTCGGATCGCTGATCCCGTTGAAGTGGATGGACACGAAAATGTCGCTGCCGCTGTTGTTGGCGACGTCCACCCGTGCCTGCAAGTCGTCCGAGAGGCTGACCCTGCCGTCCCCGGTCAGGTCTTTCTTATCGGAGTTGACCTGAGCGTCGCGGGTGCGCGTGGTCGTCACCTGGAACCCGGCCTGCTGCAGGAGGTCGCGCACACGCAGCATCACCCGCAGGTTGAGGTCCTTCTCGGCGAGCGTGGTCCCGTCGGCGAAGGTATGTGACGTCCCGATTTCGGTTCCGCCGTGGCCAGCATCGAGGGTCACGCTCGGGTCGCGACGGAAGGCATTGCTCAGGTCGGACCCCGGCAGGTCGGCCGGCCGCGCGACCGACTGTGGCTGGCCTGGTTTGTACTGGTTGGCGAGCTTGCTGTTCCTGGCCTGGTCGGCCAGATCCCCCGGCACGTTTCGACCAGTCAACAGCGCTTTGACGTAGTCGGCCAACAGCAGTCCCTGCGTGCAGCCGCAGCTCTTGTCGTAATGCATGATGCCGCGCTGGAAGCGCTGATAAATGAAGCCTGGATTGGCCGGGTCGTGAGCCGGGCGGGAGGTTGGCAGGCCCCAGATCTCGAGGTTGAAGTACGGCAGCAGGCTGTCGCCGCCGTCCGGCACGCCGTTGGGATAGGCGTCCTCGGCGCGTACGCTACCGAAGAAGGTCCTGGCGAAGTTGACCGGCTCGCCGTCAAATGTGTCGGGCGCCATGGCCCGAACGAAGTCCAGTGTCTTCGGCAAGTAGTCGGGTGCGTCCGGCTTCGGCGACTGACTGATGACCGCCTGGTCCGGCGCCGGGAATGTGCTGCCGTTCATGCGCGTGTACGGCAGCAGGCCTTCGTCCAGAACGTTCATCGTCTGCACCCCGCCGTCGGGCCGCAACTGAAGAATCTGCCGCTGGAAAATCTGCACCTTCATGCCGTACAGCGGAAACACGTTCGAGACGGGATACCCGAAGCTGCGCACGCCGCCGCGGACCTGAAAGTAATTCCAGAAGGCGTCTTCGCCGATGCGATAGCCGGTCTGGCCGAAGAAGCGCCCGTCGGCTGGCGCCGACACCTGTGGAGGGGCCGACGGGGCTGGTTGGGGCTGAGCGACCGGCAGCGCCGTGGCGGTGAGGTCCGGCACGGTTGCCGGCCCAACGAACCGCAGCGCGTCGGCGACCACCACGCCGTCAGCCTTGTCGGTCAGCACGACGCCCTGGCCCTTGCCTGGCTGAAAGTCGAAGCTGCCGAGTGATTGCCAGCTCGTGCCGTTGTTTTTCTGATTGACGGATACGTTGGCCGCACCGCTATTCGAATTGACCTGGTAGGTCGCGTTCGTAGCGCGATTGGGCCCGGCGCTCCAGCGCGCAAAGACCTCGTAACGTCCGGCCGCGCCATCTGGAAAGGGCCAGGTCACGCTGGACGAGCCATCGCCTGGCGTTCGGAACAGGTAATCGGGGCCGTAAAACCCGCCGGTAGTCGTCGTCGAGGTCCATTTGCCCTTAACGCTGACCACGCCGTCCGAATTATCGACCACCAGCTCGGCGGCCCATGCCGTACCAGCCGACAGCGGGAGGGTCGTGAACAGGAGCGCAAGCGTGACCACCGCGCTCGATGCAGACCGTGCGAATCTATGACCGAACATCGCCTGTGACGGCAGTCTAGCTATGAAGGGCCAACGTATCGGGCTGCCCTGCGTTACGGTCGGCTCACTGTTGGTATCGTCTAAGCCGGCATCATGGCCGCACGTCTCGAAGCTCAACAGCTTGCCCGCCACGCCGCGCACGTCCGCTGGTGGCCGTCGGCGGTGGCGTTCGTCGCGCTCGGGGTGCTCTACGCGCTGGTGTCCGCACGCCTGACGCTTGGCCCACCCTGGTGGCTGCTGCTGCTGACGATCCTGGTCGTGCCAGGTGCGCGCTTGCTTCGGGGGCGAGGCCTGCTACGGGCGCAGCGCTTGCTGGCGGTCGGCACGCTCGCCGCCACAACCATTGCGATTACCGTCAGCGTGGTGTACCTGCTGCAGGCGCTTCTCCGCCACACGGCGGACGCGCCGGAGCTGCTGAGTGGGGGCGGACTGCTGTGGGTGGCGAACGTGTTGACGTTCTCGCTGTGGTACTGGGAGGTCGATGGTGGTGGACCAACCCACCGGCACATGACCCATTGTGGGTCGACCGACTTCGCCTTTCCCCAGCGAGTTCTGGGCGATGGTTTCGAGGCGGGCTGGGCGCCAGACTTCGTCGACTACCTGTTTCTTGCGTTCAACACCAGCACCGCCTTCAGTCCGACCGACACGATGGTCCTCGCCCGGCGCGCCAAGGCGCTGATGATGTACCAGTCGATTCTGTCGCTGGTGACCGTGGTCGTCCTCGTCGCGCGGGCCATCAACGCGCTCTAGACGTACCCGCCAGAGAGCTATGCTTCTGACGCGATGAACAAGGTAGTTCTGGCGTACTCGGGCGGGCTCGACACGTCGGTGGCAATCCGCTGGATCAACGAGAAATACAACCTCGACGTGATCGCGGTCACCGTCGACGTCGGGAACGAGAAAGACTTCGAGGTCGTGCGCCAGAAGGCGCTGCGCACCGGCGCCATCCAGGCCTTCATCGCCGACGCAAAGGAGCAGTTCATACGCGAGTTCGTGTTCCCATCGCTCCAGGCCGGCACCCTGTATCAGAACGTCTATCCGCTGGCGACCGCCCTCGCTCGACCGCTCATCGCCAAACTTCTGGTCGATTACGCTCGGCGCGAGGGCGCCACACATGTGGCCCACGGCTGCACGGGCAAAGGCAATGACCAGGTGCGCTTCGACGTCTCGATCCAGGCGCTCGCGCCCGACCTCAAGATCATCGCCCCCGTGCGCGAGTGGCGCATGACGCGCGACGAGGAGATCCGCTACGCGCAGGAGCACAGCATTCCGGTGCCCGTGACCGCCGCCAGCCCCTATTCGGTGGATGCCAACCTGTGGGGTCGAAGCATCGAGGCGGGCGTGTTGGAGGACCCCTGGAACGAGCCGCCGGAGGACGTCTACGCCTGGACTATCAATCCGCGCTTCGCGCCCGAGGAGCCGACGTACGTGACGATCGACTTCGAGCGTGGCATCCCGGTGGCGCTCGGCGACGATCCTGAGACTACCGAGCGGCTGGACTGCGTCACACTGGTCACCCGTCTGAATGAGCTGGCGGGCGCACACGGCATCGGCCGCATCGATCACGTGGAGGACCGCCTGGTCGGCATCAAGTCCCGCGAGGTGTACGAGGCGCCAGCGGCGATCGTGTTGCACACGGCCCACACCGCGCTCGAGTCACTGACCCTCAGCCGTGAGCAGAGGCGCTTCAAGGAGATCGTCGCCACCGAGATGTCGCAGCTGATCTACGACGGCCGCATGTTCTCTGGCCACTATCGCGACCTGTCGTACTACGTCGCCAGCACCCAGCGGTCCGTGACAGGCACCGTCCACATGCGGCTGTTGAAGGGGCAGGCTGTCGCCGTCGGACGACGCTCGCCCCAGTCGCTGTATGACTTCAGCCTGGCGACGTACGAGACCGGCGATCAGTTCGACCATTCCGCCGCCGAAGCGTTCATCAAGCTGTTCAGCCAGGGTCTGCGTACCCAGGCACGTATCCAGCTTGGCGCGGGCAGCGGCCAGGACATTCGCCGGCTGGTGGCGCCGAACATCGACGAGGAGAAGACCAGTTAGCTCCCCCCTGTGGGGCGGGCGCTTCAGCAAGCCGCTCGACGAACGAGCGCTGGTCTACACGACCTCGCTGCCCGTGGACCGTCGGCTGTTCGCGTGGGACGTGCTGGGCAGTATCGCGCACGCGCGTATGCTCGGCCGCCAGGGCATCATCGACGGTGCCGACGCGGCCGCGCTGGTCGCCGGATTGACCGACCTTCTGCACCATCCGCCACGCCTCGACGGCCCGTACGAAGACATCCACAGCCTGGTCGAGGCTGAGTTGGGCGCGCGTATCGGCGAGGCGGCAGGGCGTTTGCATACCGCGCGCAGTCGCAACGATCAGGTCGCCACCGATACTCGTCTGTTTGTCCGCTCGGCGCTCATCGAGGGCGCGGCGGCTGTTGTCGACTTGCAGTCAGCCATCGTCGAGGTTGCCACCAAACACGGCGCGTCGATCATGCCGGGTTACACACACTTGCAGCGCGCGCAACCGGTCGTGCTCGGCCATCACCTGCTCGCGTACTGGGAGATGCTCGAGCGTGATGCTGGTCGGCTGCGTGACGCCTACGCGCGAGCGGACGTCCTGCCGCTCGGCTCCGCCGCTCTGGCTGGCTCACCGTATCCGCTCGACCGTGAGTACGTTGCCCGGCTGCTGGGATTCTCGGCAGTCAGTCGAAACAGCCTGGACGCGGTGGCCGATCGCGACTTTCTGGTCGAGCACCTGGCAGCGCTGGCCACCATAGCCATGCACCTGTCGCGACTGGCCGAAGAGCTGGTGCTGTGGTCGAGCGCCGAGTTCGGCTTTGTGGCGCTCGACGAAGCCTTGACGACCGGCTCCAGCATCATGCCCCAGAAACGCAATCCGGACGTGGCCGAGCTGTTGCGGGGCAAAACCGGTCGGGTGTACGGCGCGCTCGTGTCGCTGCTGGTGACGTTGAAAGGCCTGCCGATGAGCTACAACCGCGACCTCCAGGAAGACAAGGGGCCCTATTTCGAGTCGGTCGACCTGGTGCACGACGGACTCGCGCTGGCGGCAGCCATGTTGCGCGGCGCGACTTGGCAGACGGAGCGGCTCGCGGCCGCCGCAAGCGATGCGCTGATCGCCGCCACCGACCTGGCCGATCACCTGGCCCAGCGAGGCATGCCATTTCGGCAGGCGCACGAGATTGTGGGTCGCATCGTTCGCCAGGCTGAGACGAGCGGGCGGCGGTTGGACGAGCTTTCCCTGTCGGAGCTGCGCGGGTTCTCGCCTCGGTTCGACGAATCGGCGGTTGGTCTACAGTCGGCCGACATGGTTGCCGCCCGCGACGTGGTCGGTGGAACCGCGCCTGATCAGGTAGCCGCGCAGACGCGGTCTGCGGAGCAGCGCGTGGCCGAGACCCGTACCTGGATTGACGAGCGCGCGGCGCGTCTGCCGACGCTCGCCAGCGTCACACGCGAGTGAGCGCGCCGATCGTCCGACGAGTCCGCTCGACCTCTCGCCCGGCGCCGATAGCGGCGAACTGGTGTTCGGCCCGCTCGAGGTGCGCCCGGCCCGTATCCAGCTGACCGAGCGCCGCAAGCGCCTCGCCGCGGGCTCGCTCGTACAGGCGTCGGGCCGGGTCAGCTCGGCAAACGCCGCGAGGTCCGTCCAGACGCCGCCGCTCGGGTCGGGGCGCCAGACGAGCGAGTCGCCCAGCGGCTCTAATCTGGTTCTGTGGAGAGGGAGAAGTGGAGGGTGGCGCCGGTGGCGAGGCGGGGCCAGTCTAGCCAG
>CBJLVJ010000182.1:0-6031 GCA_966426465.1 uncultured bacterium
AGCGCGCCCAGGAACAGGTGGCGCAGGTCCTCGGGGCTGGCCGGTCGCGGCGCGAGCTTGGTCACGCGATGCTGCGGCAGCGTGCCTGCCACCAACTGGTCGATGTCGTCTTCGACGAAGCCGATGGCGCGCAGTCCATTTGGCATGCCCGTCTCGCGCATCAGCTTGATGAGCGCGCGCGCCAGGATCTCGCCCGCGTCCTGCGGTCCCGCTCCGCCGGTCTCGGCGCCGAGCCAGGCGGCGGCCTGCAGGTGGCGCTCCGGGCTGGCTTCGGCTGTCCAGCGGAAGACGCTCGGCGCATTCAGGATGACCGACATGCCGTGCGGCACCAGGGAATGGTCGGGCGGGTAGCCTGGTGGGACGTAGTCGCGGACCATGCCCGAGACCGGGTACGACATGCCGTGCGGCAGGTGGACGCCGGCATTGCCAAAGCCGATACCCGCGAACGTGGCGGCCAGCATCATCTGGCTGTGCGCTTCATGGTCGCTCTGGTCTTTGACAGATCGCACCATATGGCGCGCCACCATGCCGATGGTGCGCTCTGCCCAGATGTCGCTGATGGGGTTCGACCCCTGATACGCGGGGCGCTGGCGCGGATGGTCGGGCGCCGGTCGCTGGTTGTACGGCAGCGCGGTGTAGGACTCGATCGCGTGGCTGAGCACGTCGAAGCCCGAAGAGGCCGCGACCATCGGCGGTAGATCGCGCGTGTTGTCGGGGTCCACGATGCCCATCACGGGTCGCAGCGCGCGCGAGGCAATACCGGTCTTGGCGTGCATCTCGACCAGGTCGAAGATCGCCACCCCGGTGGTCTCGCTGCCGGTGCCGGCGGTGGTCGGCACCGCGATCATCGGTTTGAGGCGGCCAGGCACGCTCTCGCCGCGCCCGACGGGCGCATTGACGTAGGCGAGGAAGTCCGCCGGATAGGTCGCGTACAGGTTGGCCGCCTTGGCCGTATCCATGCTCGAGCCGCCGCCCACGGCGACGTAACCATCGAATCGACCGTCTGTCGCGAAACGGATGGCCTCTTTGAACGACGCGTCGGTTGGCTCCACCCGCACCTGATCGAACAGCACGGCGTCGAGGCCGGCCGCCCGCAGCGAATCGAGGGTCGTGGAAGCTGGTTCGAGCTGAGCCAGCCGCGGATCGGTCACCACCATCACCCGCTGGGCCCCGAGCGACCGCATGTCCTCCCCGACCTCGCGGGTGGCGCCCGGCCCGAACTTGATGCTGGAGGCATCCATCGTGAAGATGACCTCGTTGGGCATACCTCTCAGTCTGCCACGCATCGTCGTCGGCCGGGTACTGCCTCGGCCACTGACGTGCGGCGCATCGACATGCACGACGACTGTGATCCGGTGACGTTCGCCTTCGTTCCTGGCGGGTGGCGCGGCGACGGCGAGACGACCTTTTCACAGTTCCTCACAGAAGTGCAGACGACAGGCGCGGCCGAAGACTGGCTCTATGATCAGTGCGTGATCCACCCCTGGATGCGCACCATGCTGCGGGTCCGCAACTAGCGCACGATCTTGACCTGGACCCCGCCGGCCTGGAGCGCCGACAGCGCTTGCTGCAGGGCGGCGGGGTCCGCCGCCCGAATCTCCACCACCATCTTCGCTTCGGTGGGACCAACCTCGGCGAATGTGCGTCGCGCATCGGCGCGCAACACCCGCCAGTGGTAGACCGCCACAATCCCTGCCACGGCGGCCACCGCCAGGGCGTGTGCCAGGTCGGTCAGCACGCTGACCCTCGAGGTGTCGCCGAGCCCAAGGGAGATGACGCGGTAGAGCGCCGCGGCGAGGCTTCCGATCAGCGTCAGCATGGCGCCGATCAAGCTCAGGTACACGTACAGTCGGCGCGCGAGCGACACCGCCTCGACATCCTGCGCGGGTGTGGCGCGCCAGTGGAGCAGCCACACGGGTAGTCCAACGACGGCCAGTGTCGAGAACAGCGCCACCTGGCCGCGCCAGCCGTCTCCGCTTGCCGTGGCGGCCGGGTTGAACAGCACATCGGCGAGCGTCCACAGCAAACCGGCGACGCCGCTTGCCAGCACCGCCAGCGCGAACAGCGAGACCAGATACGTGTACAGGCGCCGGATGCCTGCCTGGCGTGGTGCTTCGCTGAAGGCGCTCGCCTGGCGTACAAGCGCATGGCGCTGGTATGCCCACGCCGCGCCGTACACCAGCGCGATACTGGCTGGCCCGGCAGCCGCCTGTAGCAGATCGCCCCCGACGCCGCCCGGATGGTCGACGCCGAGCAGGCGTCCGACGGCGTAGTACAGCAACTGGCTGAGACCGGCCAGGGTACCCGCGACACCCACCGCGAGGGCCAGGAACAGGTACACGCTTCGCAAGACGCTTGCCCCGTCATCCGTGCGCGCGTCCTCCGAGATGCGGGCGGGCAGGATGACCCAGTGCGTGAGCCACACGACCAGTCCGATGAGCGCTCCAGCAGCCCCGGGCGGCAGGCTGGCCAGCGCCGATTGGGCAGGTTGGCTCGCAGCAGCGTGCCACAGTGTTTCAGCCAATCCCTGGGCGCCGGCGAGCAGCACTACCAGGCCGACAAACGCCATGCCATACAGGTACCAGCGCCGCAAAGTAGCCGATCCGCCGCTTTCGCCAACCGCCACGCGGTCGCGCTGCGCGATCCGCCAGTGAGCCAGCCACACGACCACGCCAATCGCGGTGAACGGCACAGGTCGCAGGACGCTCAGCCACGGGTTGCGTGCCAGCACCGCTGTGAGCGCGCCGAAGGCTTGCCTGAGCGAATCGTCCGCCGAGGAGGCTGCAATGAGCATCGCAGCCGCGAGCACTACATACACGTACAGCCGCCGCAGCGTGCTGGCCCGCTCGCGCTGGTCGGTGCGCGCCGAGCGTTGAATCCACCACCAGTGAACCAACCAGGCCGGCAGGCCTACGAACGCGGCCGCGGCGTTCAGTGAGATGCTGTCGCGCACGTAACCCTCGGCGCGCACCGCGGGTGACTGCAGGGCGACGTCGATCAGCACCTGCGCCAGGTTCGCCAGAGCGATTGACAGCATTGCCAGGCCGGCGAAAGCCAGCAGGTAGAGGTACGTCCGACGGACGGTGGTCATGACGTCGCCGCCTTTCAGGACTTTGGACCTATGAGCAGGAAGTCATCGGGTGGCACGGTGATCCGCCAGCCGGCTGATTCGCGTGCGAGGCGGATGGTGACACGGTTGGTGTACGCCGCGCGCCCCAGCAGACCGCCCGAGCCAGGGTAGGTCTCCACCAGCGTGACACTGGCCGTGTCCCCGTCGACCCGTTCCTCGTCGGTGCTGAGGTACGCGTTATCAGGCTGGCTGTGGCCGGCGCGTGCGAGGAAGCGCTCGCGGTCGCCGCGCTGTTGAGCGGACATCGCCAACAGATCCCAGGCGGCCTGCGCATCGCCGCGCTGCTCGGCTGCCGCGTACGCCAGCGCCACACCAGCGGGCGTGTTGAGGTCTGGGGCGCTGCCAACCTGCCCCCGCAGGCTGGCAGCGGTGACGAGCCCCGCCGCGACCAGCGCCAGCACGCCGCCAACCACTGCGAAGGTGAACCTGTCCATGATGTGACCTTGAAGGCGTACGACTGCCAGCGACTGGTGCACTACTGCCAGAACCTGTCAGGCCCGCGAATTGCACAACGCTGGCGCGACGCGCATGCTAACCGAACCGGTCACCCTTTCCATTGCGCCTGTCTCGGCTCGTCTGGATACCTGCGAGTTATGCGGCAGCGGTCCCGAGTCGCTGCGATCCTGCGTTATCGTGCGCCACGTGCGCGGGGGTACCGTTCAACTGGCGGCGTGCCATCGGTGCGACTCGGCGGTGCGGCGCATCATCGCCGTTGCCGGCGGCGCAAGCGCGGCTGGTCCCGCACAGCTCGTGCCGACGACTGAGCTCGCGTCGCCCGCGACCAACGTGGAGCTGGCCGCGGTCGACGTGGTCGGGGCGCCGACGCTGGTCCATACCTTTTCCGAACCGTTTCGCGGCGAGGACGCCGCCACCTATCTGGTCCGGGCCGTCGGCCAGGAGCGGTCCGACGGCACCTGGATCGGCTGGCTGGAGTTCGTCGCCGACGCTGGTCACACGGTCCGGCGCACCGCGCGCGAGACGACACAGAGCAGCCAGGAGCATCTCGCCTACTGGGCCACCGGCGTCCAGCCGTCCTACATCGAGGGCGCCTTCAGCCGGGCGAGCTGAACCTCACGAAATCTTCACCGCTTCATAACCGCCGCACCCTGGTGCGCGAAAGAGGGCCAGCTATAGTCGCCGCGGTCTGGCGGGGGCCACGGGGTACTGGTGTGTACACCAGCGGAGGGGATCTTTCAATGGGACGAACGACGCAACCGGAACGCCGGGGTGTGGCGACGGACTGCGTCCGTGGTCAGATTGGCACCAATCAGGAGTGGAACGTTGGCGAGCTCGCTCGGGACGAGCGTGCCCTCCAGTCCCGGAGCCTGGACCGGCTGCCAATCCATCCAGGCCGCCTGATCGGGCGGACCTGGGAGCTGGACAGTATTCGCCATCTGCTGCTGCAGGACGACGTTCGCCTGCTGACGTTGTGGGGTCCGGCCGGCATCGGCAAGACGCGTCTGGCGCTGGCAGCGGCTGCCCACCCGCAGGTTCGCACGGCCTTCCACGACGGCGTGGTCTTCGTCGATCTGGCTCCGGTGCGTGAGCCGGCGCACGTCGCGGCGGCCATCGCCGAAGCGTTCGGCATGGCGGACGTGCCGCGACCGCTGCTGCTCGAGCAGCTCGAATCACCGCTCGGAGATCGCCAGATGCTGCTGGTGCTCGACAACCTCGAACACCTGCTGGAGTTTGCCCATGAGCTGGCGGCGCTCCTGGTCAGGTGCCCAGCGGTGAAGGTGCTGACCACCAGTCGCTGTGCGCTGCGTCTGCGCTGGGAGCAGGCGTTTCCGATCGCGCCGCTGGGGGTGCCCCACGCGAGCTTGCCGGGCGACGCGGCGACCGCGCTGGAGTACTCGGGCATCGAGCTATTCGTCGAGCGAGCGCGGGCGGCGCGGCCGGAGTTTGAGCTGACGGATGCCAATGCGTCGATGGTGGCCGAGCTGTGCGCGGGGTTGGATGGGCTGCCGCTGGCGCTGGAGCTGGCGGCGGCGCGCACGAAAGGGTTGCCGCTGCTGGTGCTGCTGAAGCGGCTGGAGGATCGGCTGCGATTGCTGCAATCGGGCGCGCCGGACCTGCCGGCGCGGCACCAGACGCTGCGACGGGCGCTGACGTGGAGCTACGACCTGCTGGAGGAAGACCAGCGCGTGGTGTTTGCGCGGCTGAGCGTCTTTGACGGTGGGTGCAGCCCGGAGGCGGCTGAGGCGGTGTGCGCGGACGCACGGCTGAGCAGCGACGCGCTGGAGAGTCTGGCGATGCTGGTCCATCACAGTCTGGTGCGGTTGGAGGAAGTACCCGGGCACCAGGCGCGCTACAGCATGCTGGCGACGATCCGCGATTATGCGCTGGAGCAGCTGGTACGGAGTGGTGAAGCGGAGGACATGCGACAGCGGCACGCGGCGTATTACGTGGGGCTGGTGGAAGAAGCCCAGGCGGAGTTGTCTGGACCACGGCAGGTGGAGTGGCTGGATCGGTTGGAGCGGGAGCACGCCAATATACGGGCAGCGCTGCGCTGGGCGATTGAGTGTGGGGCGGTCGAATGCGGGCTGCGCCTGGGGGCCGGGCTGTGTCGGTTCTGGTTGATACGTGGGCATCTGGCGGAAGGGCGGAGCTGGTTACGGCAGCTGCTCGAGATGGCGCGGGACGAGGCTGAGGCGGGATCGGCTCGGGCGCGCGGGCTGGCGGCGAGCGGCTGGCTGGCGGAAGCGCAGGGGGACTATGTCGAAGCGGCGCGACTGCACGAACAGAGTCTGGTGGTGAGCCGTGCGCTGAAGTATGAGGCGGGCATTGCCGACGCGCAGCGCAGCCTGGGCGTGCTGGCGAGGTACGTGGGCGATGCGCGGACAGCGCGGGAGCTCATGGACGAGAGTCTGGCGGTGTGTCGGGCCACTGGCTATAGCGAGG
>CBJLVJ010000183.1:0-6010 GCA_966426465.1 uncultured bacterium
TGTTGTATCTGGGTATGACAACACATCCGGGCTCTGGAGCGTGAGTCGAAGCGGCTGGCTGCTGTTCGCGGCCATGGGCCTGATCTGGGGGATTCCCTACCTGCTGATCAAAGTCGCGGTGGCGGAGATCAGCCCGGCCACGCTGGTGTTCCTGAGGACCGCCATCGCTGCGCTCGTGCTGGTCCCACTGGCCGCGACGCGCGGTGAGCTGAGACCACTCTGGCCGCATTGGAAGGCAATCCTGGTCTACACGCTGGTCGAAGTGGCCATCCCCTGGTTCCTGTTGTCGGATGCCGAGCGCCGCCTGTCGAGCTCCCTGAGCGGCCTGCTGGTCGCGACCGTGCCGTTGATCGGCATGCTACTCGCGCAGTTCACCGGTGCCGAGGACCGGCTGGACCCGCGGCGTGGGCTCGGTATGGCCGTCGGCTTCTTCGGCGTGGCCGCCCTGCTCGGGCTCGACCTGTCACTGGTCGATTCCGGAGCGGTGGTTGAAGTCCTGTGCGTGACGTTGTGTTATGCCGTCGGCCCGATGATCATCGCTCGCCGCTTGTCGCGCGTGCCTTCGGTCGGCGTGGTGGCGGCCTCATTGGTGCTCACGGCGGCGGTCTATGCGCCGGTTGCCTGGCTCCAGCGGCCCCCGGAGCTGCCCTCGCTCAACGCGCTGATCGCGATCCTCGTGCTGGGCAGCGCATGTACCGCGCTGGCGTTCGTGCTGTTCTTCGCCCTGATCGCCGAGATTGGGCCGGTCCGCTCGCAAATGATCACGTACGTCAACCCGGCCGTGGCGCTGGTACTGGGCGTGACGCTGCTGGGTGAGCCGTTCACGCTGGGCGACGCCGTCGGCTTTACGCTGATCCTGGCCGGCTTGCTGCTGGTGACACGTCGCGATCGTCGTACCCATCCGACCCCAGCGGAGCCGGCGCGCGTCGCCGTCTGATCCCTGGAGTGGAGGCGGCCACGGTGCAGCAGACAAACGCCGATCGGGCAGTGACAACGTACAACGCCATGCAGCAATCGATGTACGTTGCGGGAACATCGCTGTACCACGAAACCAGCGCCAGGCCGGCGCCCGGTCAAAACGCCTTCTCGTATCTGTGGCCGTTCTCGCGCGCGTTGATTGGCACCCTGGCATTGGCTGGCGTGCCGCGCACCCTGGTCGGAGGAGCGAACTATCGGACCGCCGTCCAGGACCGTGTAGCGGGTCTGACCAGGTACTGGGACGGCCGCGCCGCGCTGCCCGCCTATGATTCGTACGTGACGGTCCCACCGGCCACCGGCGGAGACAAGTATTACGACGACAATGCCTGGGTCAGCCTGGCGTTGATCCAGCAGTACCGGATGGGGTTGACGGCGTCGCTGTCTCGTCCAGAGCAGCTCTTTTCGTTCGCTCAGGCAGGCTGGGACCGAATCGCGACAGATCCCAATCCGGGTGGCGTGTTCTGGGTCCAGCAGGGCCTCGGCTATGGGTTGAGCAACCACGACCGCGGCGCCGGCGCGAGCGCCGGTAGCGCCGAGCTCGCCTTCCACCTGCACGAGCTCACGGGCTCAGCCGTATACGACGGCGATGGCCAGGTCACCAGCGCGCCAGGCTCCGTCGGCGGGACGAATATGGTGAACTGGGTGAGTAAGTACCTCGACAGCTCAGGGACGGGCAGCGGTCCCTTCCTGAATGTGGCGCGCCGAGACGGCAGCATCGACACGAACCTCTGGAGCTACAACGAGGGCGTGATGATCGGCGCCAGGGTGCTGCAGTATCGTCTCACGCGTCAGTCCGCGATGCTGCAGCTGGCGGAAGCCATCGCACGCCAGGCGCTATCCACATTTGGCGATTTCACGGGCCAGCCGCCATCGTTCAACGTGATGTGCTTTCAGAACATGCTGATGCTGTACGCGGTCAGCGCCGATGCCACACTGAAGGCCAACATGCTGGCCGCCATGCAGCGCTACGCCGAGTGGACCTGGAATCCGCAGACTGGCGCCCGCGACGCGAGCAACCTGTTCCATTTCACGGACGGTGGTCAGCCTGCGCCCGCCTCAGAACCCGCGCGGCTGCAAGATCAGGGGGCCATGGTGCAGTTGTACGCGCTGCTGGCTTGGGACCCCAGCGACTACAGCAAGCTTACGTAACGGCTGCGTTAACGTCCTATCGCTCGGCTGGCCAGAAGAGGACGCCCGCGCAGGCGTGATTCGGCCTACTATGGCTCGTTGTATCCATGAGCAGACAAGCGGTGGCCGCGAGAGGACTGATTCGATGGCAATAGCCGGGGCATTTCCGTGGTGGATCACGCTGGTGGCGGTGCTGCTGCTAGCGGCGATGGTGGTTTGGGCAAACCAACGCGAGGCGGCGTTGCGCGCAAGCGACGCACGCGCCAACCAGGCCGAGGCGAGGGCTGAGATCGCCGAAGCGCTGGTCACCGCGCAAGCTCAGGCACAGGTCGCAACTGCCACGGCCCTGGCCCAGTCCAGGAGCCCCGCGGCCGCCGTCGATCGCAGTTTGAGCGTGCTGCTCGCCGCTGAGCGCGATCCCAGCGACGAGCGACTTCGCGCGCTCAACGACACGTTCGGGCCGGCCGCCCTGGAAGTCGTACGACCGGAGGTGGAACATCTCCTGTCGGGCGGTCTGCACCTCAGTCCTGGCTCGGTCTACGAGTTCAATGTGGTGGCTTCGGATAGCCCGGCGCCAGATCAGGCCGAGGTGCGCACGCGCGAGCGCTGGACCTATGACGAGCGCACAGCCGACGACAAGCGCGCGCGCTGCCTGGTGGAGATCAGCGAGCAGCTCTACCGCCTACGGCGTGCCGGCAGCGACTGGCAGATCGCCGACATCCACCTGGCAACCTCGAGCCGCATGGATTGCTAGAGGTTCGGCCGACAACTCTATCCAGGTTTCGGCCCAGGTCGCAGTCGACCGCCGCCGATCCAGTACGCTTGCAGCGTGAGGCGCCGCGGACCCCGCACTCGCGGCTTGAGGAATTCGCTCCGATGTCGGCCCCACCCGGCGGAGTGCTAGAGAGAGACAACGGTCATGGCGACCTGGACGCCAGGGCCATGGCGGTACGACCCATCCGCCCATACGATTTTCGATAGTCACGGCGGTACCGTCGTGGTCATGCCAGCCGAAGGCGATCAACAGGTCGTCGAGGCCACTGCGCGGCTGATCGCCGAGGCGCCCGCCCTGTTCGAGGTGATCGGCGAGGCGCAAGACCTCAGCTCACTGCTGCTCGCCCAGCGCAGCTGGACCCGCGCGACTGAGGAGCTCGCCAGGCAGACGCTCGAGCGCATCAACGCGACCATCGCCCGCGTGATGGCCTGGTCGCCACCGTGATGCGAGCGGCTACTGCTCGGATCAGAGCACCGACACGGGTACGGTCCAGAGCCCGCCTCATCGAGCGTAGGGCGCTTCGAACGAATGACGGCCGGGCGGCACGTCGATGCGCACGGTATCGTCCGCCAGCGTGGGTGACGAGGGCGGCTGTCCGTTGACGCGAACTCCGTCGGCGCTCGCAACCGGCAACACGACCGTCGCGCTCGTGTTGGCGGGCACGCGCACGTCCACGTGCAGGGCGCCATCCTGAAGCTGCCAGCCGCACTCGTGGACGCCATACAGCGATTGATGGCTTGCGCGAGCGGACGTGAAACCGCCGCCCGGGCGTGGCCGCAGCAACGTGCGTCGATAGCCAGGCTCGACGGGTTCGAGACCCGCCAGGTAGCGATACATCCAGTCGCCCACAGCTCCGAAAGCGTAGTGGTTGAACGAATTCATCCGCGATGGGTGGAAGCCCTGCTCCGGGGTCCAGCCGTTCCACCGCTCCCAGATCGAGGTGGCGCCGTTGCGGACCTCGAACAGCCAGGACGGGTACGAATCCTGGCGCAGCAGTCGGCAGGCCAGCTCATGGTGGCCGTTGTCGGACAGCGCCGGCATGACCAGCGGCGTCCCGAGGAAACCCGTCGCGAGGTGGGTGTCTGCCTCCTCGACCAGCGCGGCCAGGCGGTCGCCGGCAGCCGGCCTGAGCGCTTCGGGCAGCAGACCGAAACCGAGCGCCATGGCATACGTCGTCTGCGTTTCCGCGGTCAACCGGCCGTCGTCGGTGAGGAAGCGGCGCTGCAACGCAGTACGCGCCAGGTTGGCCAGTCCGCGAAAATGCTCCTCGTCCTCAGCGCCTCGCTGCCCGCCGACGACCGCCGCGATCCGGGCGAACAGATCGGCGACGTAGGCGACGTAGGCGGTACCGATGAACGTTTTGTCGCTCTTCGCGCCGAGACTCACCCAGTCTCCGTAGCGACCGGCGAAGCGGTAGCCGTCGGTCTGGTCCGCCTCCAGGTAGTCCATGTAACGCCGCATCGAGCCGTACATGCGCTCCAGCACACCCGCATCCCCCGAGCGCTCGTACATGACCCACGGCACGATCACGCCCGCGTCGCCCCAGGCCGTATTGCCCCAGCCGACGAAGCCAGGCGGCTGCGGCGCTACGTCCGGATAAGCGCCTGATGGAAGTTGTGCGTCGACCAGGTCGTCCAGCCACTTGTCCATGAGGTTCGTCACGTCGGCGTTGAACAGGGCGGTTGGCGCAAAGATCTGCAGGTCGGCGGTCCAGCCCAGGCGCTCGTTGCGCTGCGGGCAGTCCGTAGGGATGCTGATGAAGTTGGCTCGCAGGCTGGTGAGGATGTTGGACTGGAGTTTGTCCACCAGCGGCTCCGAGCACGAGAACGAGCCGACCAGCTGGGTCGCGGAGCTGAGCACTTCATAGCTGACGTCATCGTTCGCGAGGGGACCTTCGGCGCCGCTGACCTCCGCGTAGCGGAACCCATGAAACGTCAGGCGCGGCTCGAGGAGCGTAGGCGCGTCGCTGTTGAGGATGAACTCGTCGCGCTGCTCCGCCGTGCGGAGGTTCACGGTGTACAGCTCGCCTTGCTCGTCGAGCGCCTCCGCATGGCGCAGCACGATCGTGCGGCCAGGTTCGCCACGGGCTCGCACGCGCAGCACGCCGGCGGCATTGGCGCCCAGGTCGACGATGGAGCGGTTCTGCCCGGCGTCACGGATCGACCGCGCTGGCAACACGTCCACGACGCGTACGCCATCGTCGCGCGCGGCGACCAGCCGGCTACCCGGCCCGGCGTGGAGCGCCACCGGCTGCCAGCCGGAATTGTCGCCGCCAGGATCACTCCAGCGCGCCGGCTCCGCCCGCAGATCGGTCCGCTCGCCGGATTGCAGGTCGTGCAGCCAGGTGCCGCTGTCACGCGAAAACCATGTCCCGTCTGAGGCCACCACCACTATCTGATTGGATGGCAGCCGCACCTCCAGCTGGCAGAGCAACGCCGGCGCGTCGCCGTAGCGATGACGGCCCAGTCCACCCACGTTGCCGACGTACCAGCCGTCGCCCAGCCTGACGCCGAGCAGGTTGGCGCCTTCGCGCAGCAAGCCCGTGACGTCGTACGTCTGGTACTGGACACGCACGTTGTAGTCAGTCCAACCGGGCGTCAGCCATTCCTCGCCGACTCGCTGGCCATTGACGAACGCGTCGTACAGACCAAGCGCAGTGACGTACAGGCGGGCACGCTCGGGTGCGGCCGGCAGATCGAAACGCCGGCGCAAGAGCGGCGCCGGCCGCGCGGCGCGGAGCTCCTCCGGTTCGGAGGCAAGATCGGAACGTACGGGGGCGATCCAGCGCGCCGACCAGTCCTCCGGCTGCAGCAACCCCATCTCGAAGTCGGCGGGCGCACTCCAGTCCGAGGGCGTACCCTCACCATCCCAGGTGCGCACCCGCCACGAGTAGCGATGGCGTGAGTGGAGCTCGGGTCCGGCGTATGACACGTAGGTCGAGCTCTCGGAGGGGTGGCGCCCGCTATCCCAGGTCGGACCTGTCCATGACGCGCGCGAGTCGTCGGTGTCGAGCAGCTGGACCTGGCAGGCGGTCTGGCGAGCATGGTCTCCGGTGCCTGTCAGACGCCAGGCAAAGCGTGGTCGCGCGACGTCGATTCCCAGTGGACTACGGCGCCGTTCGATGCTGAG
>CBJLVJ010000184.1:0-6008 GCA_966426465.1 uncultured bacterium
AGGAAGTCGAGTCCGAGCGCACGCGCGGCGGCCAGGATGCCGAGGCCGACGTCGTCCGCGCCGCTGGCGACGTCCGCGGCCACGGCCAGGTGGGTGTACTCCTCGCGTTCGTAGCCCTTGATCGAACCGGCTTGCATGTGGCGTTTGTTCAGCTCGTAGTCGAGCAGCACGCGGGTGCCGGATCCGCGCTGTCGGTTCACGAACAGCACGTCGGGCCGCCCGAGATCTTGGAGGGTGGAGATGCCTTTCGGGTTGCCGGGCGGGACGATCAGTCCCTGGACCCGACCGGCCAGGTGGACCAGCACGACCGGGCGGTTGGCCAGGTGGCGCTCGATGTAGCTGACGTTGTATTCGCCGGTGGCCTCGTCAAGCAGATGCGATCCAGCCAGGTGAGCCTCGCGCCGCGCGAGCGCCAGCAGACCGCCCAGGCTGCCGACGTTGGCCGAGGCGAGCGAGGCGCCGGGCGACCGCCGCGCCAGCGCGTTGGAAAGCAGGTCGAGCGCCAGGTCGTGGCTGCCGATCGCGACGATGGTCTTGCGCACCTCGTCCATGCTGCGCAGGACGTCGACGTCCACCTCGGCCCCAGCGTGGACCCCCTCGGCGAAGCGCGGGATACGCACCAGGCCGTCGGCGCGGACCATCGACATGATCACCCCCGCGCCGCGGGACAGCGGCGCCGCCATCAAACGCTCGCCGACCTGGCCGAGCTTGACGCGCACATACTCCTCCTCGCCCATCGGCGACAGCAGCTTGCGTGTCATCGTCGCCCGCGCTGTCGTTCGCGATGGCGGCGGCAGGCCTTGCAGGCGGTACAGCAGCGGCTTCAGGAACAGCTCGCTGGTGAGAATGGCCGAGACCGGGTAGCCCGGCAGTCCGATCAGCGCCCGCCGATTCGCGATGCCAAGGACGAGCGGATGGCCGGGGCGGATGGCCACGCCATGGACCAGCAGCTCGCCCAGCTCACCGACGATGCTCGCCGTGTAGTCTTCGGCGCCGGCCGACGAGCCGGCATTGACCACCACCACCTCGTGCGTCTCCAGGGCCGCGGCGACCCGGTCGCGAATGAGCTGGCGGTCGTCGGCAGTGATTGGCATCCGATCGGGCTCGCCGCCCCACTCACGCACCTGCCCGGCCAGCACGACCGAGTTGAAGTCGACGATCTCGCCGGGGCGCAGCGGCGCCCGGCCGGGCTCGACGAGCTCCGAGCCGGTTGGCAGGATCGCGACGTTCGGTCTTCTTCGGACGCTGATGCAGGTGTGCCCGGCGGCGGTCACCGCGCCCAGGTCGACCGCGCTCAGGGCGTGGTTCTCGGGCAGCACCAGCTCGGTCGCCACCAGGTCCTCGCCCATTGGGCGGACGTGCTGCCAGGGCGCGACCGCCGCCAGGATCTCCAGGCGCCCGTCGTTCAGCTCCTGGACGTGCTCGGCCATGATCACCGCGTTGGTGTCCGGCGGTAAAGGGTCGCCGGTGTCCACCCACGTTGCCTGCGCACCCAGCTGCAGGTGCAGCGGCGAGGTCTCGCTCGCCCCGAGCGTGTCCTCGGCGCGAACGGCGATGCCGTCCATCGCGGCGGCGTGATAGTGGGGCACGCTCAGGCGCGCGAACACCGGCTCGGCCGTTGGGCGTCCCAGCGCGTCTTCGATGGCAACCAGCTCACCAGGCAGTGGCGCCAGCGCCCCCACCCGTTCGAGGGCCGCCCAGAAGCGCCCCAGCGCCTCCTCGAGGGGGATGTCTTCGAGGTAAATCTCGCGCCGCGCCATCAGAACAGGACGACCTCGACCGGCGCACCGGCCGACAGGCCGCCTGCGTCGAGCGGAATCTTGAGCATGCCGTCGGCGCGGATCAGGGTGAAGATCAGGTTGGACTTGCCGAACACCGGCACGGCATCGAAGCCGCCGTCCTCACGACGCTCGAGGCGCACCTGGATGTAGTCCTCGCGGCCAGTGGCCGAGGCGATGTTGCGGCTCAGGCGCGCCGTGACCGTCGTGCGCGGCACCGATGTGGCGCCGGACAAACGCGCCAGCGTCGGCGACACGAACAGGTCGTAGGTGACCATGCACGACACTGGATTGCCCGGCAGGCCGAACACCGGCTTGCCGGCGCACAGCCCGAGGATCGTCGGCTTCCCCGGCTTGAGCGAAACGCCATGCACCAGCACGCCCGGCTCGCCGAGACTGTCGACGACCTGGGCGGTCATGTCGCGGGCGCTGACCGAGCTGCCCGCCGACAGAATCACGACGTCGTTCGACGCCAGGGCGGCCCGCGCTGCCGACTCGAGCGCGGCGTACTCGTCGGGAAAGATGCCGGCCAGGCAAGGGGTGTGGCCGTCACGACGAATCAGCGCCGCCAGGGTGTAGGAATTGATGTCGCGAATCATGCCCGGGCGAGGCTGCTCGTCGGGCGGGACCAGCTCGTCGCCGCCCGAGACGATACCCACGCGCAGCCGTCGCACAACGGACACCGTCGTGATGCCCAGCGCGACCAGGCCACCCAGGTCTTGTGGCCGCAAGCGGTGCCCAGCGGGCAGGATCGGATCCCCGCTGCGCACGTCTTCACCGATCTGCACCACGTTTTCTCCAGGCGCGACCGCGCGCAACGCCTCGACCGTGGTCGGACCGACCTCCTGCGTCTGCTCGACCATGACCACGGCGTCGGCGTTGTCGGGCAGCATGCCGCCGGTGGCGATGCGCGCACACTGGCCAGTACCGAGCGCACGGGTCGGCGGATGGCCCATGAACACCTCGTCCACGATTTCGAAATAAGCCGGCAGGCCCTCCGTGGCTCCGAACGTATCGGCAGCACGCACCGCGAAGCCGTCCATGGTCGACCGACGGAACGTGGGCAGGTCGCTCGGCGAACGCACCTCGGTGGCCAGCACGCGGTCGAGCGCATCGGCGGTTGGCACCTCCTCCGCTTCAACTCGGGCAGGCACGTGGCCGAGCAGCACCGAGAGGGCATCCGGCGGTGTGCGCACGTTGAACAGCTCGCGCGTGGTGCTCATGCGGTCTCGGCCACATCCGCCACATGCCCGCCGGTGATCCTGACCAGGTCATGCGGACCGATCGGAAAGACGCTCCTGGGGGTGCCTGCCGCAGCCCACACCTCGTCATACGCGAGAAGGTCGCGGTCGACATAGGTTGTCAGCGGCCGCGTGTGTCCGACCGGCGGCACGCCGCCGACGGCGAAGCCCGTCAGCTCGCGCACCTGGTCGGCGTTGGCACGCGCAATCGGCTGGCCAACCAGCGCGGCCAGCTTGTGCACGTCGACACGGTTGGGACCTGAGGCAAGCACCAGGACCGGCCGATCGCCGGCCATGAACACCAGCGATTTCACGATGCAGCCGACGGCCGTGCCGATGGCTGCCGCGGCGTCCAGCGCGGTCGCGGTGCTCGCCGCGAATTCCTTCAAGCGTCCATCGTGCACGCCACTCGCCACCAGGGCAGCACGAACGCGCTCGGTCGAGGACTGCCGCGGCTGGTTGGGGTCCACCGGGCAGATTTTAGGCGGAGGTGACCCGTACACTCCTCCACGGTGGCTTCGTTCGCGCTTGACCTCTTCGAGCAGCAAGCGGAAGCGTTCGTGCGTGGCCGTGCCTGGCGCGAATTCAGCTACCAGACCGGCCGGCGGCCAGGTCGTGGTCTGGTCAGCCTGTACGAAGAGGATTTTCCGGACTTCACGTCGACCGATCTGTGGGCCGATCTGCAGGCCGCCACGCCCGAGGATCCGCGCCAGCAGCGCGCTCTGTCGGCGCTGCTCGCGGCGGCGAACCTGGAAGGCCGCACACGCGATTTCGCGGTCCGCGCCACGCGCATCCAGTCGACCGCGAGCGTCACGCTCGAAGAGGAAGACCTTCCCTGGCGCACCGTTCCCGCCCGCTGGCTACTGCTCGCCGACGTACCGCGACGGCATGAGCTGGAAGACCGCTGGCGCGGGGTGTGGCGTGCCGAGCTCAGTCCGGTCCTCGAACGCTGGCAGGAAGCGCTCAGGACGGACCTGGCCACGCTGGGCGGCCAGGAGTGGCTCGAGTTCTGGTCCGCTGTGCGTGGCCTGGACCTCGGCGTGTCCGCTCGACTCGCCGAAACGGTGCTGAACGATACGGCCGACGTGTACGGCCACGGTCTGGGCGTGTATCTCAATCAGCTCGACCTGCCCGTCGACGACGTGTGGCGATCCGACGTGGACTGGGCATTCCGCGCACCGCGTTTCGATGCCGTTTTCCTCGTACGGACGCGCATGCCAACGTTGATCCGCGTCTTCCGCGACCTCGGCATCGAGCTCGAGGAGCAAACCAACGTGCGGCTCGAGTACACGACGCTTGCCGACGTGCAATGTTTTCCGCTGGATATCCCACACGAGATCTACGTGGTAATGCGCCTGACCGGCGGCTGGTTGGACATGTCGCGGGCGCTGCTGGGCCTGGGTATGGCCGAGCACCTGGCCCACGCGGATGCCTCCTTGCGTGTGTGGGAGCGATGGCTCGGCGACGACACGCCTACCCTTGGCTACGGCATGCTCATGGAAGGGTTACTGCGCGACAAGTCGTGGCTCGCGTCGCGCCTTGACTATCTCGCCAGCGACGATTTCCGGGTGATCGCTCAGCTTGCCTGGCTGTACCGTCTGCGTGTCGCGGCGGCAACGACACTGTACGAGCAGCGGCTGTGGCAAGCGGAGCCTGGGGCGTCCATGGCGGCCGATTTCGAGCAATCACTCAGCGAGGCCACGCGCGTTCGGCACTTCGGCGAGGAGTACCTCGGCGTGCTCGTGGATGCGCCCTGGTCCACCATGCGCTCGGCCGTCTCGCTGCGCGCCGAGGTCTTCGCCGCCCAGTTGCGCGCGTACCTTCAGCGTGAATTCGACGAGGAGTGGTGGCGCTCCAATCGCGCGGCGCGGTTCATCAAAGACGAGCTGTGGCGGCCAGGTCGCCGCCATTCCGCCGAAGAGCTGCTGGGCTTCATGGGTTACGAAGGGTTCGATCCGACCATTCTCACTGCCGAGCTCCAGGAGGTCCTGCGACCGTTATGAGCGGATTGACACATCTCGACGAAAGCGGTCGCGCGCGCATGGTCGACGTCTCCGACAAAGATGTCACGCGACGCGAAGCAACCGCGCGCGCAATTGTCAGCATGCAGCCGGACACCGCGCGACTGATTGCCTCAGGCGGAGTTGCCAAAGGCGACGTCCTGGCAGTCGCACAGGTAGCTGGAGTCATGGCCGCCAAGCGCACGCCGGACCTCATCCCGCTGTGCCACCCACTGCCAATCAGCGGAGTCGACATGGCGTTCGACCTGGACGTGGAGCGCTGCCGGCTGGAGATCCGCGCGACCGTACGCGTGACGAGTCGGACTGGAGTCGAGATGGAGGCGCTGACCGCGGCATCTGTCGCGGCGCTCACTGTCTACGACATGTGTAAGGCGGTGGATCGCGGCATGAGCATCGCTAGTATTGAGCTCCTCCACAAAGCCGGTGGCAAAAGCGGGGAGTTCCGACGGGCATGATCCGCCTGGCAATCGTCACCATCAGCGACAAGGCCTCGCGTAATGAACGGGAGGATGCCGGCGGACCGGCCATTCGTGAGGCACTCTCCGCCTGCGGCATCGAGTATTCCGAAGTCGACTACAGCATCATTCCGGATGATGAGCAGCGCATCGGCGAGGCGCTGTTCCATTTGTGCGAGCGAGACGACGTGGACCTGATCCTCACCACCGGCGGAACCGGTCTGGCGCCGCGCGACGTGACCCCCCAGGCGACGTTGCACGCCGTCGACTACCAGGTGCCGGGCATCGCCGAGGCGATGCGCGCCGCCAGTTTGAAGGTCACCCCGGCGGGCATGCTGTCGCGCGCGGTGGCGGGCGTGCGACGCCGCACGTTGATCGTCAACCTGCCGGGCAATCCCAAAGCGGTGCGCGAAAACCTGGACGCCATCGGCGCTGCGCTGCCCCACGCGATCAGCACGCTGCGCGGCCAGGTCGGCGAGCACAGCCGACCCGGTTAGCGCACGAACTCGGCGA
>CBJLVJ010000185.1:0-6007 GCA_966426465.1 uncultured bacterium
GTGCCGCCCTTGCGCTTGATGACCTCCGCACCGCCGAACCGCGTGGCATTGACCACCTCGTCGACCATCGCCTGGGAGTAGCCAGGGAACTGGGCCAGCGGGATACCAGCCACGGTCGCCCCGCTCAGGTACGGGTACTGGCTGTCGCCATGCTCGCCAAGCATGTAGGCGTAGACCTGGCGCGGATCGACCTGCAGCCGATCGCCGAGCAGCGATCGCAGTCGGGTGGAGTCCAGCAGCGTGCCCGTGCCGATGACGCGCTCAGACGGGAACGCGCCGTGCACCGCGGCCTGGTAGGTCAGCACGTCGGCGGGGTTGGCCACCATGATGATGAAAGCGTTGCCGGCGTAGTTCGAGAGCGTCGGAAGGACGTTGTCGCGCAGGTTGTCGACGTTCTTCTTGAGCAGATCGAGCCGCGTCTCGTCGGGTTTGCGCGGGATACCCGCGGTGATGATGACGAAATCGGCGCCGTCGCACGCCTCGTAGCCCGGCCCGCTAAAAGTTATCCGATGCGACAGGTGCGTCCCGTGCAGCAGGTCGAGCATCTCGCCCTCGGCCCGCTCGGTGACCACGTCGACCACGGCCAGCTCATCGGCCACGCCCTCGAGCACGAGCTGAAACAGGGTGGTCGCGCCGACACGTCCCGCGCCGCCGACAACAGCAATCTTCACCGGCGGCTACACAGCGACGGGTGACAGGCGACTCTGAAGCGCCTGGTGCTGCTTGCGAATCGCTGTCGGCAGACGGTCGCCAAACTTCTGGAGGAAGCCTTCCTGGTCCTCGGCTTCGCGGACCCAATCATCACGATCGATGTCGAACAGCCTGCGCGCATTGTCGTCCGAGATGCCCAACTCGGACGTGCCAATCGCGTCGGGCGTCGGCACCAGGCCAATGGGCGTCTCGCGGGCGGTCGCCGTGCCGTTGCGCGAGAGCACCTGCTCGCGCACCCAGCGCAGGACGCGCAGATTCTCGCCGAAGCCCGGCCAGATGTAGCGACCCTCGTCGTCGGTGCGGAACCAGTTGACCTGGAACACGGCGGGCGGATTTGACGCGCGCTTGCCCATCTCCAGCCAGTGCCCCCAGTAGTCGGCCATGTTGTAGCCGCAGAACGGCAGCATAGCCATCGGGTCACGGCGGACCACGCCGACCGCACCAGTTGCGGCGGCGGTGGTTTCCGACGCCATGGTCGCGCCAAGGAACACGCCGTGCTCCCAGTCGAAGGCGCGGTACACCAGGGGAACCGTGCGCGCACGGCGGCCGCCGAACAGAATGGCGCTGATCGGTACGCCCTGCGGGTCTTCCCAGTGCGGGGACAGCACCGGGTTCTGGGTGGCCGGCGTGGTGAAGCGCGAGTTCGGATGAGCAGCTCTGGTGCCTGAGGCCGGCGTCCAGGGACGGCCCTGCCAATCCGTCAGACGCTGGGGAACCGGGCCGTCCATGCCCTCCCACCAGACACCCCCTTCGTCAGTCAGCGCGACGTTGGTGAAAATCGAGTTGCGACTGACGGCGTCCATGGCGTTGGGGTTGGTCTTGCGGTTGGTGCCGGGCGCCACGCCGAAGTAGCCCGACTCGGGGTTGATCGCCCAGAAACGCCCGTCCGGGCCGATGTTGATCCAGGCGATGTCTTCGCCGACCGTCCACACCCGCCAGCCCTGTGACTCGAGGGGCGACTTGAGCATGGCCAGATTGGTCTTGCCGCAGGCGCTCGGGAAAGCGCCTGCGATGTAGGTGACGTCGCCGTCAGGTGATTCGAGTCCGAGGATGAGCATGTGCTCGGCCAGCCAGCCCTGGTCGCGACCCATCGTCGAGGCGATGCGCAGGGCGTAGCACTTCTTGCCCAACAGCGCGTTGCCACCGTAGCCCGAGCCGACGCTCCAGATCGTGCGCTTCTCGGGAAAATGGAGGATGAAGCGGCGTTCGGGCGACAGGTCGCCCAGTGAATGGAGACCCGGCACCCAGTCGCGGCTGCCCGCCTTGACGCGGTCGAGCGCGACCTGGCCCATGCGGGTCATGATGCGCATGTTGGCGACCACGTACGGACTATCGGTGACTTCGATGCCGACCTTGGCGTACGGCGACGAGACGGGGCCCATGAGGTAGGGCACCACGTACATCGTGCGCCCGCGCATGCTGTTGTTGAACAGGGGCCAGACGCGCTCGGTGGCGTCCGAGGGGCTCATCCAGTTGTTGGTCGGGCCGGCATCCTCGGCGTGTTCTGAACAGATGAAGGTCAGGTGCTCGGTGCGTGCGACGTCCTGTGGATTCGAGCGGTGGAGGAAGCAGTCAGGCAGAAGCGTCTGGTTGAGGCGGATCAGGGTGCCATCCGCGACCATCTGGTCGATCAAGCGGTCGTTCTCGGCCTCACTGCCGTCGCACCACACCACTCGCTCGGGCCGCGTAGTACGCGCGACTTCCTCGACCCACTCTTCCACGGACGACATCATTGGCATCCTCCTCGGTTGTGAAAGTTCACTGTAGCATGGGCTGTTTGGGATTCGGATCGTCCCAGGTTGGCCCGCCCATAGCGCCAGTTGATAACATTGGGGGCGCACCGCCGCCGCTGCCTGATCGCGGCTGGTTCGGCGTGTGACCCCGTAGCTCAGTGGATAGAGCGCTACCCTGCGGAGGTAGAGGCCGGGCGTTCGAATCGCCCCGGGGTCGCCAGGGCATTCGGGGGGCGGACCGACCTGGCGAGGGAGGGTGCGTCGAACAGCGCGGGAGGAGGGGGCTGGAGGACCGGGCGGGAGCAACAGAAAGGTCGGCATCCCACGTTACCCGGGGTCTCAGCCGACCTGTTCTGATATGGACTCGATGTCTTAGAAAGCAGGATTCGGGCCAGGTTGAGGGGTCGTAGGCCAGGTTCAGGGGCCGTGCGCTCGAGTCGGCGTGGGGGCGAACGTATCAGCAGAGCTGGCGGATCGCGTCGCCGGCTCCGGCCAGGTGGTCGAGCTGCATCTCGGAGTATTTGCGACTCAGCACCACGCCTTGTGCGCCGCCAGCGAAGGCGGCCAGCACGGCGGCTTTGACGCCGTCGCGGCTGCACTGGGCGGGGCCGGTCGGGATGTCGATGTCGATACCCGGATAGATCGCGCAGCGGCCTTCGACCGCCGCCAGCGCCCGCTCCGTCTCGCGCCGCACGTAGTCGCTCGAAAAGCCGCGTGTCGGCAGATCCTCGAACGAGGCCTCGTCCAGACCGAGCAGGCACAGCAGCAGCGGGTACGCTTCGGCCGGCGTGGCGTCCGCGAACAGGGCGCGGCAGGCGTTCTCCACCCAGGTGTGAAAGCGCGGGCCAGCGCAGTTGTTGTAGGCCACCAGCTTGATGAAGTCCGAGTAGTGGCTCATCTCGGCCAGGTCCTGGTCGGCTCGATAGAACGGGCTGAATGAGATGGTGTGGAAGACGTGCCAGCCAACCTGCATGGTCGCCTTGCACGCTTTGGCCAGCCCGTACACGTCCCGATACAGCTGGTGCTGGCTGTCGGTCCACAGCGTCTGCCAGGCCAGCAGCTCAGGGTAGCGCAGCAGCAGACGCCAGAAGCTGGTGAACGCGCCGTCACGTGGGCGCCGCCCGGCCGCCAGGTTGGCGTTCCACTCCAGCGCCTGCCGGTAGCCTTCGATGGCGCGGCGCACGTCGATGCCACGTTCGCGAGCGAGCGCCTGGCAATACCGACAGAAGCATGTCACCTGCGTGCGCGACTCCTCGGGACGCACCGGCGCCTGCACCAGCAGATTCAGCGGACCCGGCCGCTCCGAGCACCAGGCCAGACCATCCAGCTCATAACTTTTGGCGTAGTCCTCGACGATGCTCAGGTGCCACGCGCGGTAGTCCGGATTGTTGAAGCAGAACAGCGGCACGGGTCGACCCCACGCGTCCACCTCGAGGCACTTCGGAAAGTTGGGATAGCGCCGCAGCTCGTGGGCGTAGCTGCTCTCCTCGATCCAGGCGAAGCTCTGCATGCCGCGCCGCTTTGCCTCGGGCAGCACCGCCTCGAAGATGTCCCAGTCGGGATGCTCGGGCGCGCGCCCGGCCGGCCCCAGCAGGCTACCCGCGTAATACTCGGGGTGGATCGTGGCGTAGTTGCCGCCCACCCAGTCCAGGTCGTACTCACGCACGCCGTGATCGGGCAGCGGGTAGCCGGGCACCTGGCGACCGCCAGTGCCGCGCGTCCACGTCGGGGTAGCCAGGAACAGGGCGTTGACGCCGGCGCGCTCCTGCAGCACGTCGAGCACCGGCTCGACGCCCTCGTCCACGAACGAGACCGCACCGACCTGAATGGCAACGAACGGACTGGGCATGCTCCTCCTTATGACACCCGAAGTCGCGGGTCGAGCGCGTCGCGCAGCGCGTCGCCCACGAAGTTGAAGGCGAACACGGCCAGGCTGATCGCCACGCCAGGCGCGATGGCCAGCCACGGCGCGCGTTCCGCGAACTGGGTGGCCGAGCCGCGCAGCATCAGCCCCCACGCTGGCGTGGGCTCCGCCACACCAAGCCCGAGAAAGCTCAGGCTGGACTCCAGCAGGATGGCCTGACCGAGCAGCGCCGTGAGCATGATGAGATACGGAGCCAGCACATTCGGCAGCATGTGCCGGGTCATGATCGCGAGATGGCCGGCGCCGAGGGCTCGCGCCGCCTCGACAAATGGCAGCTCGCGGATCGACAGGGCGCTGGCGCGCACGACACGGGCGACGCGCGGCACGGACACGACGATCACCGCCAGGACCACGCTGCCGATCCCACCGCCGCCGAATGCCGCCACCAGCGCCAGCGCGAGCACAACCAGCGGGAAGGCCAGCAGGATCTCGGAGAAGCGCTCGACGACCAGGTCGACCAGCCCCCCGAAGTAGGCCGTCGTCACGCCCAGCGCGGCGCCAAGCGTCGCCGCCACGACCGAGCCGCTGACGCCGACCAGCAGGGCGGTGCGCGCGCCATACACCAGCCGGCTGAACACGTCGCGTCCGAAGCCGTCGGTGCCCAGCAGGTGCTTCGACCCTGGTGGCTGCAGGATGGCCAGGAAGTCACCGCTGACCGGGTCGTAGGGCGCCAGCCGCTCGGCAAAGACCGCCGCCACGACCATCAGCACCAGGATCACCGCCCCGAGCACGCCGAGCGGATACGTGCGCAGCAGGCGGGCAGGTCGCGCGGAACGGGCGCGCTTCCCTCCTACCGAGCTGGGCGATGCCGCCGCGACCGGCGCGTCAAGCGCCTGAACGCCTCGGCTCATCGCGCCAGACGAACCCGCGGGTCGAGCCACGCGTAGGCCACATCGACGCCCAGATTGGTGACCAGGAACAGGAGTGCCGTCAGCATCACCAGCGCCTGGGTCATGGTGTAGTCACGGTGGCTGATCGCGTCGACCAGCAGCTTGCCCAGGCCGTTCAGGTTGAACACCTGCTCGGTCACGACCAGCCCCCCGAGCAGGGTCGCGAACTCCAGGCCAGCGAGCGTCACCACGGGCAGAACCGCGTTGCGCGCCGCGTGTCGAGTCACCACCACCTGCTCGCGCAAGCCTTTGGCGCGGGCCGTCCGCACGTAATCGTCACGGAGCACCTCCAGCAGCGCCGACCGCATCATGCGTGCGAGGACGGCCGCGCTGCGGTAGCCGACCGCCAGCGCCGGCCACACGAGCTGGCTCAGGTTGGCCAGCGGATCGACCGCCAGGGGCGTGAACGACACCGGCGGCGACCAGCGGAACAGGATCAGCAGGAACAGGATGACCACGATGCCGAGCCAGAAGGCGGGCATGGCCAGACCGCCCACGCTGAAGATGCGCACGGCGTAATCGAGCGGCGTGTTGCGCCAGATGGCCGACAGCGTGCCGAGCGGCAGGGCCACGCACAGCGAGACGAGCAGCGCCAGCACGGCCAGCTCGAAGCTCAGCTCGAAGCGCAGCGAGACCTCAGTCGAGACGGGCCGGTCGGTCCACATGGAGCGACCCAGGTCGCCGTGCAGGAGGCCGCCGGCCCACGTGACGAACTGCAGCCACAGGGGTTGATCCAGGCCCAGCTTGGC
>CBJLVJ010000186.1:0-5995 GCA_966426465.1 uncultured bacterium
CCTCGCCCGCCTCCGCCTACATCACGGGCCAGGTCATCGCCGTGGACGGTGGCTACACCGCCATCTGAGACACGCCCGCTGGGATGCCCGGGCAACCGCTCATCCGCTGATTCGCGCGTGTTTGACACTCGCCGCGTGTGATCGGATGCGGCCATGTCCGCTCCCGGCTACTATCGCGGGATCACGCGCCGCTGGGGGACGGCGCCTGCCAAAAAGGAGGAAGCGGCATCCAGGCTCAACGAGCCGTTCGGTAACAAGCTCAATGGGGAAAGGGAGAGACTACATGGACGAGCATGGACGATCGCAGGATCAGGCTCAGCCAGTCGGACGCGCGCGCGGCGTTACTCGCCGGCACCTGCTGAAGCTGAGCGCGGCCGGAGCATTGGGCGTCGGCGCCGCGAGTGTGCTGGGCGCCTCGGGCGCGGCAGCCGCGAACGCAACGTTCGCAGCGCCGCGGCTGCAGGCCAGCAAGATCACGTTCCTGGTGAACTCTGGCGATGGCGATCGAGTACGCAACGTCTCGGCCGCGTATACCGCCAGCACCGGTACCACGGTCGACGTCCTCGAGCTGCCGTACGACCAGTCGTTCCAGAAACTCCAGATTGCGCTCTCGCAAAAGACGGACGCCTACGATCTGGCGTCGCTGGACGATCCCTGGATTCCGCAGTTCGCCGGCAACAAGTTCCTGGTCAACCTGGATGAGCTGTTTGCCACGACCGGCACCCAGCCCAATCCGGATTTCCAGCCACAGCTGTTTGGTCTGGGCGACTTCCCGAAGGGCTCGGGTCAGCGAGCGCTGCCGTGGCTCGGCAACGTGCAGGTCTTCGCCTGGCGCAACGACCTGATCGACACCCGTCCGAACACGTGGGACGAAGTCGTCGCGACGGCCCAGGGGATTCAGTCCGGGTCGAGCGGCGTGTACGGCTACGCCATCCGCGGCGCGGCCGGCAATCCGGCCACCACCAGCTTCCTGCCGATCACGCGCGGCTTTGGCAAGGACGTGCTCGCAGCGAACTTCGAGCCGCAGCTCAGCTCGCCCGAAGCGCTGTCCGCGCTGCAAACGGCGTTGAAGCTGCGCGACACCGCGCCGCCTGGTGCGGAAAACGTGCAGCACGCCGATGTGGGTCGCTTCATGTACACGGGTACCACGGCCATGAGTGGCGACATCTGGCCGGACCAGCTGCTGAACATGTTCGACCCGAGTATCTCGAACGTGGTCGGTCTGATCAGCATTGGCCCCGAGCCATCGCAACCGGGCGTGGAGCCCGCCAACATGACTGGCACGTGGCTGCTGGGCATTCCGGAGGGCAGCAAGAACAAGGACCGCGCCTTCGACTTCATGGTGTGGTTCACCCAGTTCGACCAGCAAAAGAAGCTGCTGATGCAGTTCAACAACCCGCCCGTGCTGGTGCCGCTGTTCACTGACGTCGAGGCTGTGGCCAAGTTCCCGTTCCTGCCCGGCCTGCTGGAGGCTGCAGGCAAGGCAGTGCCGCGACCGCGGACGCCGTTCTACTCGGGCGTGGAGGACATCATCGGTCGCTATCTGTCGCAGGCCATCGCTGGCCAGGTCGATCCTCAGGAGGGGCTGAACGAAGCCAACACCGAAGTTCGCGATTACCTGGTCCGCAACGGAGGGCTCACCTGAGCCTGACGTGGAGCCGGTGGCGGTGCGCTCTGGCAGGTCGTGACGGCCGGCGCACCTCCGCCCCCGCCCGATGACGAGCATCGCGCCGGGCGCGGCGAGCGAAACGCCGGCCCGCTGGCCGACAGCCGTCGCGTCCGCGCGCGCCCCGTGGTGGGAGCGCAACATCCAGTACCTGTTGCCGTTGCCGACGGTGCTGCTGCTGGTGCTGTTCGTCGTCTATCCGACGATCGTCGCGATCCAGTTCAGCCTCAACCACGTGTCGATCACCGGTGAGGGACTCACCATGCGCTTCACCGGACTCGACAATTACGCGCGCGCGTTTCGCGATCCACTGATTGCCACGGCCGCTCGACAAACACTGGAGTGGGTGGTCGTGGTCACGCTGGTCGAGATGCTCTTCGGGTTGGGTCTGGCGCTGCTGGTGAGCTCCGGCATCCGCTTGCGGGGAGTCGTCATCTCGGTGCTGATGGTTCCGATTGTGCTGCCACCGGTGGCTGTCTCGCTGGCCTGGCGCTTCAGTTACCAGGAGCAGTTCGGCGTGTACAACTACCTGCTGAGCTTGCTCCACCTGGGCCCGGTGCGCTGGCTGTCGGACCGCAACATCGCGCTGTTCAGCGTGATGGCCACCGACATCTGGCAGGCTACCCCATTCGTATTCCTGCTGCTGCTGGCGGGCCTGCAGGCCATGCCGTCGGACCCGTTCGAGGCGGCGGCGATCGACGGGGCCACTCCCTGGCAGGTGTTCCGCACGGTCACGCTGCCCCTGCTGCGGCCAACCCTGCTGGTGGTCCTGCTGCTGCGGACGATCGATGCCGCGCGCATCTTCGACAAGATCTTCGTGATGACCAACGGCGGCGGACCCGGCACCGCCACCGAGACCCTGACGATGAGCATCTACAAAACAGCCTTCATCCAGTTCGACTTCGGCTATGCCGCCGGCCTGTCCTTCCTGTTCCAGATCCTGCTGGTGATTCTCGGCACGATCTACGTCCGACGCGTGCTGAAAGAAGGCTAATCAGCACCATGGTTGGTGGCAGTCGTCTTACCTTCGCGTTGAAGCACCTGGTGCTGGCGATCGTGCTGCTGGTTGTGCTGTTCCCGGTGTACTGGCTGGCGAGCATGTCGGTGAAAAGCACGCGCGAGCTGTCCGCGCGGCCGCCCACGCTGATTGTGCAGAACTTCACGTTGCAGAACTTCTACAACGTGCTGGTCACCCAGAACTTCTCACAGTACGCCTGGAACAGCGTCCAGGTGGCGGTCACCGCCACGCTCATCGCCACCGTTTTTGGCTCGCTTACCGCGTACGGCCTGTCGCGCTTCACGCTGCCCAGAAATCTGAACTACCAGCTGCTGTTTACCATCCTGACCGTGCGCATGTTCCCGCCCAGCGTGACGATCATCCCCATCTACATCCTGTTCAACCGCGAGATCCTCGGTGTCAAGCTGTACGACACGCAATTCGGGCTTGGCCTGGCCCACGCCTTCCTGGACATTCCGCTGGTGGTGTGGATCATGCTGGGTTTCTTTCGCGAGATCCCGCGCGACATCGAAGAGGCGGCGCTGGTCGACGGCGACAGTTGGCTTGGCGCGTTCCGCCGCCAGATCCTGCCGCTGGCGGCGCCCGGGCTGGCAGCCACGGCCATTCTGGTGGCGATCTCGTCGTGGAACGAGTTCCTGTTTGCGCTGGTGCTCACCCAGCGCTCCCAGACGCTGCCCATCGCCGTGGCCGGCCAGATCACCCAGTTCGACATCCTGTACGGCAACCTGATGGCTGGGGGCGTGTTCGCCGCCGTGCCGGTGGTCATCTTCGCGCTGCTGGTCCAGCGCTACATCATCCGTGGTCTCACGCTGGGAGGTGTCACTGGATGAGGGATGGCGTCCAGGCCACCAGCACGACCGTCGCGTTCGAGGATGTCAGCAAGTCGTTCGGCCAGGTGCTCGCCGTCAACAAGCTGAACTTGCAGGTCGCCGAGGGTGAGTTTCTGGTATTGCTCGGGCCCTCCGGTTGTGGCAAGACCACCAGCCTGCGCATGCTGGCCGGCCTGGAGCGGATCACCAGCGGCACCATCCGCATCGGCCACACGGTGGTCAACGAGCTGCCGCCTCGCGCGCGCAACGTGGCCATGGTGTTCCAGAGCTACGCGCTGTACCCGCACCTGTCGGTGTATGACAACCTGGCCTATCCGCTGCGCATCCGCGGCCTGCCGAAGAGCAGCATCGGACCACGCGTGCGTGAGGTGGCCACCCTGCTGCAAATCGAAGCGCTCCTGGACCGCCGCCCGAAGCAGCTGTCCGGTGGCCAGCGCCAGCGCGTTGCGCTCGGGCGGGCGATGGTGCGCCATCCGGCGGTCTTCTTGATGGATGAGCCGCTGTCGAACCTGGACGCGCAGTTGCGGGTGCACACGCGCGGCGAGCTCAAACGTTTGCAGAGCGAGCTGGGGGTGACCACGATCTATGTCACACACGACCAGGCCGAAGCGATGACGCTGGCGGACCGTGTGGCGATCATGCGCGACGGGCTGCTCCAGCAGGTGGGTCCGCCGCGCGCGATCTACGACCGACCGGCCAATATGTTTGTGGCGCGCTTTCTGGGCAGCCCGGGCATGAACTTCCTGAAAGGTACGCTCAGCGCTGAGGCAGGCTCGATCGCCTGGTCCGCCGACGGTCTCAGGCTGCCGCTTCCGTCCGAGTGGGCGACCACGCTGGGTAGCGCGCCGGCCCGCTCAGAGGTCTACCTGGGGGTGCGCCCCGAAAACGTGGGGGTGCTCGAGCAGCCGGATGGAGCGAGCCTGCCGGCCGAGGTGTATGTGTCGGAAGCGTTGGGCAATGAGACCCTGGTCCGATTGCAAGTGAGTGGCCAGGAGCTGGTGGCGCGTGCCGATGCGAGTTATGAGCCCGAGGTCGGCGCGCGCGTGTGGGTCCGACCCGACCTGCGGCGGGCGCACCTGTTCGACGCCACGGACGAAACGCGCATCGTATGACTCGCCTGGTTGAGGTGACGGCATGATCTGCTTCGATTTGACTCAGGAGCAGAAGGACCTGCGCGACATGGTCCACGAGTTTGCGCGTGACGTGATTCGACCTGCCGCGCCCCAGTACGACGAGTCCGAAGAGACGCCGTGGCCGATCATGCAGCAGGCCCACGAGCTGGGCATCGATACGTATGCCTATCCGGAGGAGTACGGCGGCGGCGGCGTGACCGACATGGTGACGCAGATGGTGGTGACCGAAGAGCTGAGCTGGGGCTGCGCCGGGATTGCCATCGCCATCAGCGCCAGCAGCTTGTGCGCCACTGCCATCCAACAGTGCGGTACGCCCGAACAGAAGGCGAAATACATGCCGATGTTCTGCGATCCGAAGCAGGTGGTGCTGGGTGCGATGGGCCTGACCGAAGCCGAGGCGGGCTCCGATGTGTCGGCCTTGCGGACCTCCGCGAAGCGCGTGGAAGGCGGCTACCTGCTGAATGGAGCGAAGCGGTTCATCACCAACGGTGGCATCGCCGACATCCACGTCATCTTTGCCACGACGGATCCGAGCGCCGGCTGGGGCGGCATTCAGGCGTTCGTGGTGGATAAGGGCAATCCTGGTCTGAAAGCGGGCAAGAAAGAGCGCAAGATGGGCGTGCGCGCGTCGCACACCGGCGAGGTGATCCTGGAGGATTGCTTCGTTCCAACCGAGAACCTGCTGGGCGGCGAGCGCGGTCGGGGTGGCATCGGCGTGCTCAAGACGCTCGAGTCGACCCGGCCGGGTGTCGGCGCCGGTGCGCTGGGCATCGCCCGCGCGGCGCACGAGTACGCGCTGGAGTATGCCTTGCAGCGGCGCACGTTCGGCAAGCCGATCGCCGCCCACCAGGCGATCGCCTTCAAGCTCGCCGACATGGCCACCGAAATCGACGCGGTTCGCCTGCTGACCTGGCGAGCCGCGTGGACCGCCAGCCAGGGCCGACCCTTCGCCCGCGAAGCGAGCATGGCCAAGCTCAAAGCCGGCGACGTGGCCATGCGCGTCACCGATGAGGCCATCCAGATCCTCGGCGGCTACGGCTATATCCGCGATTTCCCCGTCGAGAAATGGCACCGCGACGCCAAGATCTATCAAATCTGGGAAGGCACCGCCGAAATCCAGCGCCTGGTCATCGCCCGCGAGCTCACCGGCCGGGCTTTGTAGGCGCTCAGAAGCGGCTCTGTCGAGCCTTGTGCAGCAACCAGTGCAGCAACCCGCCTCAGGAAATTGGCTTCGAGGAACTGCGCCAGGCGAGCGCCGGCATCGCTGAGCATGGCCGGCAGGCCCTGCTGATAGCAGCCTGTCATTGCCGCGGAGCGCTGTCCGAGGATTGCCTGCACGATCCGATCG
>CBJLVJ010000187.1:0-5994 GCA_966426465.1 uncultured bacterium
ATGGACGTGGTAGGCGTCGCTCATCATGTCCATGTCCACGCCGGCCAGAAAGCTCAGTCGTGCGGCCTCGCGCAGGTCCGCCGCGACGCCGTGCTGAATCAATTCCAGAATGGCCGTGTAATCACTGACCACCACCCCCGGCCAGTGCCACTCGTCGCGCAGCACACCCCGCAGGGTGAACCGGTTGACGCTGGCGGGCACCCCGGCTATCTCGTTGAACGCGCTCATGACCGTGTCGGCGCCAGCCTCGAAGGCGGCCTGGAAGGGCGGCAGGAACACCTCACGCAAGGTCCGCTCCGAGATATCGACGGTGTTGTAGTCCCGCCCGGCTTCGGCGGCGCCGTAGGCCACATAGTGCTTGGGACACGCCGCCACCAGCCGTCCGCTGCGCAACGAGCTGGACTGCAAGCCACGCACTCTGGCCGCCGCCAGCAGGCTGCCAAGGAACGGGTCTTCGCCGGCGCCTTCGACGATGCGCCCCCAGCGCGGGTCGCGGCACACGTCGACCATGGGCGCGAAGATCCAGTCGGTGCCGTTCGCGCTAGCCTCCTCCGCGGCCACGTTTGCCGCACGCTCGAGCAGATCCGGGTCCCACGTACACGCCTCGGCCAGTGGCACCGGAAAGATGGTGCGGTAGCCATGAATCACGTCGTTGCCAACAACCAGGGGGATCTTCAGGCGCGACTCCTGCTCGGCGATGCGCTGGTAACGCTCGATCCGCGCCGGGTCCGAAATGGACAGCAGCGAGCCAACCTGGCCACGCCGGATGCGCTCCTAAGTATCGGGCACGCGGTCCGGCGTGATCTGCGTCAGCTGGCCGACTTTCTCCTCGAGCGTCATCCGCGTCAGCAACTCGTCAATGCGCGCCTCAGTCGAGCGGCAGGCATTGACCGCGTCCTGTGCGTTCACGCGCCGCTTACCATACCAGCCGTGCAACGCGTCCCAGCCCCTGCCGCGGATACGAACGTGCTGGCGCTGACAGGCATCGACCTGCTGGGCATCGTGAGCGGAGCGTGATCGATCTCTCGGACGTGCCGGTGGTCGACAACCACGTCCACCCGTGGCGAGCGTCAACCCAGCATGTTACCGCCGACGGCCTGGCGGGCGAGATCGCCTTCTCGCAGACTGTGGTTACCAGCGTCAGACAGGCGTTTCTGCCAGCCGAGCAGCTTGGCCCATCATTGAAGCTGTTCCGCGACACCAACCTCGGCGCGCGTTACCTGTTGACCGAGCTCGCGCGTTTCCTGCAGGTCGACGGCAACTGGTCGGCGGTGGAGGCGGCGCGCAACGCGGCTGCCCAGGCGGACTACCGCGCCTGGACCGGCCGCTTGTTTGAGGATGTCGGCCTGGACGCCTTGCTGGTGGACGAAGGTGGCGCGCAGCCGCGCATCACGCTTGACGAGCTCGGCGCCATCGCGCCCGTCCGCCTGCGGCGCGTCGCCCGCTCGGACAATTTCGTTCGCGATCTGCTCCAGACCGAAAACGCCTGGCCAGCCTTCTTTCGCCGCTACCAGGAGGAGCTCGACGCCGCAGTCCAGGACGGCGCGGTCGCCTTCAAGTCGGTCATCGCCTATCGCACGGGCCTGGACATCCAGCCCGTCTCGGAGGCGGACGCGCGCCGCGATTTCGAGGCGCACCGCCTGGAGGCAGAGCGCGCGCAGAAGCTGTTCCGCGATTTTCTCTTCTGCCACACGATGGATGTGGCCCGTGAACGCGGCCTGTGGATGCACGTCCACACCGGTGTTGGCGATCCGGACATTGTGTACGAGCGCGCAAACCCCGCGCTGCTGTACCCGCTGCTCCACAGCGAGCGGTTCCGCACGAACCGCGTCGTGCTCGTCCACGGCGGTTGGCCGTGGGTTGGCGAGGCGGCGGCGATGGTGGCGATCCTGCCCAACGTGTACCTCGACGTCTCAGAGGGCGCTCTGTTCGGCATGCCCAACGTCCGCCAGCGGATCATGGAAGCGCTCGAGGCGTGCCCCTACGCCAAGATCCTGTACGGCGCTGACGGCTCGCTGCCCGAGGCGCTGTGGATCGGCGCGAAGCGATTCAAGCGCGTGCTGGCCCAGGTCCTCTCCGACCTCGCCGCCGAGGGTTTCTGCTCACCCCGCGAAGCGGTGCAGGCCGCGCACATGATCCTGCACGACAACGCCGCCCGACTGTACGGCCTCTAAGCGGTACAGCAAGGCTCAGGGCTGATTGATCGTCCCTTCGCCCTGGTCTGGCGCTTTCTGCTGGACCCGGATGATAGGCGCTGCTGAACTCCCCGAGCGCCGCACGTGCACCGGCGAGCTCGACCTGGATGACCGAAGGCCGCGTGGTATGATGATTCGTCATACCGGAGAGCATCATGCCAGTAGCCAAAGTCGCAGTCACCATCGAGCGAGAGCTCTTAGACCAGGTCGACGAGTGGGTTCGCTCGGGCAAGTTTCCCAACCGCAGCCGCGCTATCCAAGCCGGCCTGGATCGGCTGCGCTCTGAGCAGCAGCGCCGCGGGTCACTCCTCGAGCAGCTCGCCAAGCTTGACCCTGACGATGAGCGCGCCATCACAGAGGAGTGGCTACCCGCTGAGGCGCCGTGGCCCGAATACTGAGAGGCGGCATCTATTGGGCTGACCTCAACCCCGTCCGTGGCCAGGAGCAGGGCGGCTCGCGGCCAGTGCTCATCCTCAGCCATGATCTGTTCAACGAGCGTGCGCAACGCGCGATCGGCATGGCGATCACCAGCCAGGCACCTCGCGTGGCTTATCCACTCGTCTGGCCACTCCCCAAGAGCACACTCCCCAAACCCTCTTGGGTGCTCATCTCGCAGCTACGCACCCTGGCGACAGAGCGCCTGGGCGAGCTACAGCTGGCTCAGCTCAGCGACACCCAGATGGGCGAAATCCTCGAAGGCCTCTGGCAGCTCGTCGCCAGCTGACTTAGGAGCTCGGCTGCGGCATAAGATCGTCGATCGTGCAGCCCAGCGCCTCGGCGAAGCTGCTGCTTCCGATCACGCTGGTCGGCTACGTGATCTGGCTGGCCAGGATCTACATGGTCAATCGTGCCTCGGGCGCGTCGATCAGCGCGCAGGGGCCGCTTTCGGCACGCTCGTTCATGCACACGCTGGGCCTCAGAGGCCAGCAAGCGGCACCGGGCGGGAGGCCGTCGCGCCAGGAGCGTGGCGGCTTCTTGGCGTTGACTGGGTCTCAGCGTTGGACGTCACAACGCAGTTCTCAAACCGCCTCGGACCGCCCCGCCGACATTTCAGTCGCGTCTCAACTGCTTGAGGCGTCCTTTTTTGAGCGTTCTCAGTTCGGTTTCAACAAAGTCCTCGACTGGCCGTCACTCTTGCCGAGCGGCAGGTCGGTTCGTATAGTGGCCCCGCCTTAGGAGCCGCGCATGATGAACCCCCATCCTGGATCGACCGCACGCACGCCCAATGAGACCGCTCGTGGGGTGGAATCCTTGCTCTGGCTGGCTGCCGGCGCCGCGTGGGCGATTGTGGCCCTGAAGGCGTGGAACCAGACCAGAAAGGTGGAAGCGCGCAAGCGCACGTTCGCCACTTCCGACCGGCTCCTGAAGCAGGTCTTCCCACACGGCATCCGCCACTAGCTCACAAGACGTTCGGGCGACTACGACCGTTGCGAATAGCCGCTGTCGGCCGAAACTTCCAGCAGCGGTTCTGGTTTAGCGACCGCTGAAACGCGGTGGGCGCCGCTCGTTGAACGCGGCGATGCCTTCGCGACGATCCTCCGAGCCAATCGCGCGCAGGTAGGCTTCGTGCTCGCGCTCCAGACCCTCCTCGAACGGTAGGTCGCTGCCCCGGTCGATGGCCCACTTGGCCTGACGCACCGCGAACGGGCTGTTCTTCATGATCTCCCGCGCAAGCTCCGTCGCTTTGGCCAGCAGCCCTGCGCGCGGCACGACGTGGTTCACCAGGCCCAGCTCGAGCGCCTCGGCCGCCGGAATGCGTCGCGCAGAGAAGATCAGCTCTTTGGCGCGATTGCGACCGATCAGGCGCGGCAAGCTCTGCGTGCCGCCACCGCCAGGGATGATGCCCAGACTGACCTCTGTCAAACCGAACACCGCATCATCCGAGGCGACCACGAAGTCGGCCAGCATGGCCAGCTCGGTCCCGCCACCCAGCGCGTAGCCGTGCACGGCGGCGATCATCGGCTGCGGCACGTCGCGCAGCTGCTTGAACATGCGTCTGAACAGGTCGCGCTGAGCCTGCCATTGCTCGGGCGTGAAGTCGCGGCGAGCCTTCAGATCGGCACCGGCGCTGAAGGCGCGCTCGCCAGCGCCGCGAAAGACAATCGCCCACACGTCAGCGTCCGCGCCAAGCCGCTCGCAGGCCGCGCCAAGCTCCTCGGCCAGCGCGTTGTTGATGGCGTTCAGCGACTCGGGTCGGTTCAGAATCAGGTGCGCGAGGTGATCGTCACGCTCGACCAGCACGCTGCCCGTCACGCGTCGGCCGCCATCCGAGACGCCTCGACAAAACCCCGCTGCTCGGCCACCGCCTGCTCGCGCATGCGGCATACACCTTCGCTCATGTGCATCGGATAGGGTTTCGGTGAGACGAGCTGGCGGTACTCGTCGGGCAACCGGCGCAGGTTGCTCTGCGCGAACTCCCAGATCTCGCTCAGCGGTGGCAGCGAGCCTGCCACGACCTCGCCCCCGAGCACGACCGGCTTGAGCAGGCGCTCGCTGTTGGGTGGTTTCGGCTCATCGGCCAGCTGGATCACATCGCACTCGAACGCCCCCAGGCGATACACCTCCTTGATGCCGGGCCAGGTGCTCTTGTCGCCGGCTACCTTGACCTTCGGGTGTGGCCCGCGCTCGTCGACGCAGAACACCTCCTTGTAGACACCCCCCAGCGCCGCGCCCTCGATGTCACGCTCGACGGAGCCCGCGCCCACGCCCAGGCTGGTGCCCACCCCAAACGAGTCGACCGGTGCGCCAGCTTCGAGGAGCTCGTTGATCGAGAACTCGTCCAGGTCACCTGAGGCGGCGATCCTGACTTCGTCCAGGCCGGCGGCGTCGAGGACCTTGCGCACGTAGCGCGCATCGCTGGCCAGATCGCCGCTATCCAACCGCACCGCCGCCAGCACGTGGCCGAGACGATCGCGCGCTGAGCGAGCTATCTCGACCGCAGTGTGGATTGCCGCGCGCGGATCGTAGGTATCGAGCAGCAGCGTGTAGCGGTTGTAGGTGGCGGCGATCGCCTCGAACGCCTCGCGCTCCGTGTCGAAGAACTGGATAAGCGCGTGCGGCACGGTTCCCGTCGAAGGCAGCCGGAAGCGGAAGGCCGCGCCGAGAAAGGACGTGCTGAAGCAGCCGCCTATACGCGACGAGCGGGTGGCAACGAATGGGTCCTGGGCGCGTCGCAACGAGAACTCGGCCACCGGCCGGCCCCGCGCGGCCCACACCACGCGACTGGCCTTGGTCGCGATCAGCGTGGCCAGGTTCATGGCCTGGAGCAGACCGCTCTCGAGCAGCAGCGCTTCGGCAAATGGCGCCGTGACGCGCAGCAGGGGCTCGTTGGGGAAGGCGATCGAGCCTTCCGGCATGGCCAGGATCTCGCCGCTGAAGCGCAGCTTCTGGAGGTAGCTCAGAAATTCGGGGTCGTAGTCGCGGATCTGCTGCAGGAAGGCGATATCTTCGTCGGTGTAGTGGAAGCTGCGCACGAACTCGAGCGCCATCTCCAGGCCAGCCACGAGCAGGTACGTGCCGCCGAACGGTGCGCGGCGCGAGTACAGGTCGAAGGTGGTTTGGGCCACCCGTCCGGTGCGCCAGGCGACGTACGCGGAATCGGGGTGGTACAGGTCGGTAAGCAGGCCCGGGTGGTACGGCGTGTACGAACGAGCCATCACCATACTGAATGCTACCGCTCGAATGCCTTGGCTCCCGAAGGTTAGTGGCTATACTCAGGGCGAACGATGACGACCCTTAGCCTGACCGACGAAGCCGTCGAACGCCTGCGCAGCGTTCTGGACAGCCAGCAGGTGCCCGA
>CBJLVJ010000188.1:0-5987 GCA_966426465.1 uncultured bacterium
AGATCATGGGCTGGGGCGCCGTAGGGCTGTCGCGCCATCTCGGCGCGCGAGGGTGCGCTTCGGCCGACCAGGCCGACGGGCCACCGGACACTGATTGATCTGCGCGAGCGTACTGGCTGCCCAGTTGCCGCGCGTGGCGCCGGTACGCGGCTGCAGCCGTGCCTTTGGGCTGGCGACCCGTGTCTGGCCGGCGCGATGGTCACGGGCTTCCCTCGACGCCCACCAACATCCAGCCCGAGAGTTCGACCGGGTCGCCGAAGTGTGTGTCTGGGTTACAACAACTGCTCGACGGTGATCGGCAACGATCTGACGCGTCGGCCGGTGGCGTGGTCGGCACGCACCAGAACGACACGCTGGACACCTTCCCCGCCGACACCTCGGTGACGTTGTTCCCCGGTATTTACGGCGGTGTGGAGACGCCGATGGCGTACGCTGACGGAATCGTGTACGTCCCCGTCACCAATCTATCTTCGGACTATACGGCCACCACTGCGCCAACTGCAGTCGACTTCACCAGTGCGACCGGCGAGCTGGATGCGATCGACGCTTCGACTGGTGCTCTTCTCTGGACGGCGGACCTCGATGCGGCGAATTTCGGCGCGGCCACCGTCGCCGGTGACGTCGTCTTCACGTCGACCTTTTCCGGCGAGGTTCTCGGGTTCGATCGCACATCTGGCGAACAGGGATTCTCATGGCAAGCGCCAGCTGGCATCAACGCATTCATGTCCGTCGCGGGCGACACACTACTGGTGCCGGTCGGGCTGGGCGACACTCCGGAACTGGTAGCTTTGCGACCTGGTGCCACGTCTCAGCCGGCCGCGCCAGCCAACCCTCCGGCGGCGGCTCCCACGCCTGGACCGGTGGCCCCTGCGCCCGCTCCGGCTCCGCCCGTTGCCGCGCCAGCACCAGGGCCGCTCCAGCTAAGCATCAGCAGTCCCGCCTCGCCACCGCTGACGTTTGATACGACGACGTTGACCGCGGCGGCGGGCGCGCAAGTGACCGTCACCTATACCAACGATTCCAACATTGCGCACAACTGGCATCTGTTCAATGGTCCCGACGCCAGCTCTCCCTCACTCGCCTCGACACCGGTCAAGAGTGGACCTGGCGACGTGGAGACCATGCAGTTCACCGCACCAACGGAGGCCGGTAGCTATTTCTTCTGGTGCGATGTGCATACCACGATCATGACTGGCCAATTCGTGGTCACCGCTCCGTAATCGGGTCATCCGCGGCTTGCAGGCCGGTGACCATGGAGACGATCTCGTTCTGCGTGGTCTGGCGAGTTCTTCGGACACCTACCTGCACGCCGCGGCGTAGGACGACAATGCGGTCGGCCACACGGAAGACCTGGTCGAGGTTGTGGCTGACCAGCAGGATGGCGCGGCGGCGGTCCCGCAGCTGGAGCAGTAGCTCCTCGACCCGGGCGGTTTCGGCGACGCCCAGGGCAGCGGTAGGCTCATCCATCAGGATGAGCGACGTCGCCCAGTGTGTCGCCCGGGCAATGGCCACGGCCTGGCGTTGACCGCCCGATAAATCGCGAATCGTGGCACGCGCGGATGGAATACGCACGTCGAGGTCATTCAACAAGGCCTGCGTCTCGGCCGCCATGCCTTGCTTATCCAACCGCCACAGTGGACCCTTCACCCGTTCGCGGCCGAGGAACATGTTCATGTAGACCGGCTGCATCTCAGCCAGCGCCAGATCCTGATACACCACCTCCACACCGTGCTTGCGGGCGCTGCTGGCATCGCCAAACTGCACCGGCTGACCAGATAGATACATCGAGCCAGACGTTGGACGGTGTACGCCGGAAACAAGCTTGACCACCGTCGATTTACCTGCGCCGTTATCCCCAACCAGCGCCGCGATCTCGCCCGGCCAGACCGCGAGGGAGCAATCCTGAACGGCGACAACTCCCCCGAACTGTTTGCGAATGTGATCCAGACGCAAGGTGGGGACCCCGTCAGATGTCACTGCCAATCGGACCTTTCCTGTCGAAGCGTGAGCGCGACGGAGATGAGGATGATTCCACCGCGGACGATTAATTGCTGCGACACCGTGAGGCCTGCCAGGATCAGCCCATTGTTCAGCACACCGATCAGCAATGAGCCGATCAGGGCGCCGACGACCGTACCGGAGCCGCCGAACAGCCGCGTACCGCCGACGATGACGGCAGCGATAACCGTCATCAAGTCCGTATCGCCCAGCGTGTACAAGGCCCCGTGTAAGCGGCCGGCGTACAGGAGCCCAGCCAGGGCCGCACATCCACCGCTGATGACCATGGTCGCCACTCTCACGCGTTCGACACGGATGCCGGAGACACGTGCCGCGCGCGCGTTGTCCCCGACAGCCAGCAGGTGAGCACCAAAACGCGTCTCGCGGAGGACATAGTGGCCAGCCATCACCGCTGCCGCGCTCCAGAGCAGCAGCGTCGAGACGCCAGCGATAGACCCCGAGCCGAAGACCGCGTTGAACGTCGTATCGACAATCGGGATCGCCTGCAGGTTCGTCGTAGTCCTGGCCGCGCCCGAGATCACGCCCATGCTCGCCAGGGTGACCAGGAATGACGGTACCCGCAGCAATGTGGTGAACAGACCATTGAAGAGGCCGATCGCCGTGCCGACACCAACGCCGCCGACAACCGCCAGCGGCATGTTTTCGTAGTCACGCAGCAGGACGCCGGCGACCAGCGCCGCGAGCGCAACAATCGACCCAATTGACAGGTCGATCTGGCCGGCAGTCAGAACCAGCACCATGCCGACTGCCATCACGGTGATTGGCGCCGTTTGCTGGACGATATTGAGCAGGTTGGAGAAGCTGAGAAAGCCCACGTCGCGCAACGTGATCGCGAAAACCACGATCACCAGGACGAAACCGAAGTACAGAACGTACTGCTCAGGATGGAGCGCAACAGCGCGGTTCTTCACTGGCCAGCGCTGACGACCGACGCTGGAGGATCGCGATGCAGCGACTGCTGCCAGCCCTGGGATATGTTGTTCCTGGTGACCGTGAACGCCGGCACCACCACGAACGCGGGCGCTTGCTTGCCCAGCAGGCCGTAGCCCACGGCATCCGCCATCGTGCGTCCAAGCTCGTACGCCTGGTCGGCCACGATGCCAACCACGTTGCCACCCAGCACCATGTCGAGCGCGAGCGGCTCCGACAAATCCAACGTGACGAGCTTCGTTCTCGTGTTACCGATGGTGCGCAATGCCGCCAGAACGTGCTCCGCCGGCTCGGCGAACGTGACGTAGACGCCGTCCAGATCGGGGGTCTGAGTAAACATGGCGGTGGCGGCGGCTTCAGCTTGAGCTGGCTCCGCAATGCCCTGCTCCGCTGCGATCTGGATGTTGGGGTAGTCCTTCTGAATGGTCGTCTTGAACGCTTTGTCGCGCTGGTTGGTCACGTAGTTCGCTGCGTCGTGGTAGATCCAGCCCACTCGGCCCTTGCCACCAATCGAGTCGGCCAGCACGTCGGCTGCCTGTTTTCCCATCTGGAACAGATCGTCAGTGACAATGGACACATAATCAGTGCCCTGCTTGTAGCCGGCTGGCACGTTCGACAGAAATACCAGCTTCGCAGCGGCTCGCTGGGCCGGTCGGAATGCCTCGGCCGACATGGTGGGGTCGAGTGGCAGTGCGATCATCGCGTTCGGTTTCTTCGCTAGCACCGTCTCGACGTCGTTTCGTTGCTTCGCCGGGTCGAAGGCGGCGTCCGCTGTGGCGATCACCTCGACGTTCAATCGCATGAGCTCATCCTGCGCGCCCGCCTGAGCGGCGACGGTGAAGTCCGACGACGTGTGCCACAAGAAGGCCACCGTAAAGTGGCCGGCTCTGATGTGCGCCACCTCGCCATCTGTCAGCGTGAGCGTGCTCGAGGCGGTGGGTGACTCGCCATTCGGACCGCGCGTTTCGGTCAGCGGGACGGCAGTCGTCGGCGTCGGCGGCAATGCGCGGCTGCAGGCGGCGAGCAGAGCCGCGCAGACGGTCGCTGCAACCCACTGGCATGTCCTCACCCGTGCGGCGGTGCCCATGTGGCCACTTCGCTGCCGCGCTCGGTCGCACCCAGGGCGAGCAAGACCGCCCGCTGCGCTTCGGTGACGCCGGTCAGACGGGTGATGTCCATCCGCTCGTACCGACGATCCGCGCGCAGCGTGCGCACCAGTGAGAAGCTACTGGCGTCCCAAAGCTTCACGGTTCCGTCGAGGCTCACACTGGCAAGCATTCGCCCGCGGGCGCCGAAAGCCATGCCACGAACCGCGCCCGTGTGACCTTCGAGCGTGGCCAACGGCCGGCCACCGGATCCATCCCACAGCCGCCCTGTTCCGTCGAAACCGCAGCTCGCGACAGTCTGCCCATCGGCGCTGATAGCGACGCTGTAGACAGCGCCCGTGTGACCCTCCAGGATGTTGAGCGGCCGCCGGCTCGCGGCGTCCCAGATCCGCACGGTTCCGTCGAAGCCGCAGCTCGCGATAATCCGCGCATCGGCACTGAGCGCGACGCCGTAGACGGCGCCATTGTGGCCCTCGAGGCTCGCCACAAGTCGTCCGCCATGAACGTCCCACAGGCGCACCACGCCGTCAACACCACCGGTGGCGAGGAACGGGTCGTCTGTACTCAAGGCAAGGCTGTATACCGCGCCTGTCGTGTGCAGCGTCGCGAGTAGATGTTCGGTGAGGGTGTCCCACAAGCGAACAATGCCATCGTTGCCACCGCTGGCAAGCATCCGACCGTCCGCACTGAGTGCCACGTCGATGACCGCTCCCGCGTGGCCCTCGAGGGTGGCCTGGAGCCGACCGCTGCTTGCCGACGTCACGCCGAGCGTGCTCACCGGCGGCCCAGTCCGTAGGCCTGCGAGAGACCACAGCCGCACGGTGCCGTCGTTTCCGCCGCTGGCCACCATTTGCCCGTCCTGGCTCAGCGCAACGCCATAAACGCCGCCGTTGTGTCCTCGCAGCGTGGCCTGCAGGTGACCTTGCTCGGCATCCCACAGACGCACGGTTCCGTCGAGGCTGCTTGTTGCGAGCCTGTTCTCGGCGGTGCTGAATGCGACGCCCCAGATGCCATCGCCGAAGCCGTGCACGGTAACCAGCAGACGGCTGCCGTCTACGGCCCATAACCGCAGTGTCCCGTCCAGTCCGCCACTCACGAGCATCCGTCCGTCCGTAGTCAGCGCCACCGACATGACTGCCCCGCTGTGGCCTTGCAGTGTCGCCAATGGCCGGCCGCCGTCCGTCTCCCACACCCGCGCAATACCGTCGAAGCCGGCGCTGGCGACCATCCGGCAGTCCGCGCTGAGGGCGACGCTGTACACGGCACCGGAGTGGGCGTGCAGCGTCATGAGCGGCTGGCCAACCGCGTCCCACAAGCGCACAGTGCCATCGAGCCCACAGCCGGCCACCAGGCGCCCGTCGGCAGACACGGCAACGCGCGCGACTCCGCCAGGATTGCCCTCCACGATCGTCGGCGACCGCCGCCCGCTCGCGTCCCATATGCGAAGCGTCCCGTCGATGCCGCCGCTGACGATCGTGCCCCCGTCGGCGCTAAGCGCGACACCATACACGCCGCCGATGTGGCCCCGCAGGGTCAGGAGCATGTGACCCTCGGCGTCCCACAACCGCACGCTTCCATCCTGGCCACCACTGGCTACCAGACGCCCGTCTGCGCTTAGCGCCACATCAAAAACACCACCTGTGTTCCCGTGCAGGCTGGCCAGTGCACGGCCGCTGTGCGTATCCCAGAGGTGCACGATTCCATCGAAGCCCCCGCTGGCCGCCGTCTGCCCATCCGCGGAGAGCGCGACTCCGCCAACGGAGCCGGTGTGTCCGTGAACGGACAGGAGCGGCATGCGATCAGCGACGCGCCACACGCGCACGTCGCCCGCCAGGGTGCCCGCGGCGACGAGCGTCGCATCGGCGCTCACCGCGACACAGTTCACCGCGTCGAACGCGCCGCCTAGCACCGACTCCGTTAGGTGGGCACCCA
>CBJLVJ010000189.1:0-5986 GCA_966426465.1 uncultured bacterium
GAGGGTCCTCGAGGTGCCACGTCAGCGCCGGCAGGCAACGCATCATGTCGCCCGCCTTCAGTACCGCCTCATAGTGCTCGGTGGAGAACTGGTAGGACATGGCCTCGGCCTTTGCGCGCTCGTCGACGGCCACCTCCCGGCCGACGCTCGGCGCGGCTACAGCGCAGTCGCCAGCGAACCGGCCCCCCGGCGAGCCGGCTCAGGGCGAGGACAGCGCGTCCTGCTGAACGCCCATGGCTAGCCGCAAACGGTCGAGGCCGAGACGGATGCGTCCTTTGACCGTGCCGATCGGCGCGGCGAGCTGTGTCGCAATCTCGGTGTGCGACAGACCGCCGAAGTAAGCCAGCTCGATCACCTGTTTTTGCTCGGGCGGCAAGGTGTCCAGGGCCGCCCGAGCCGAGGCTGCATCCAGGTTGGAGGCGGCTTGCGCGGGGACATCGGTGGCGTCGGGCGGATCGACGCCTTCGGCCAGTGGCTGAACTGGACGACGCCGCCGCGCGCGCAGGACGTCGATCGACCGATTGCGGACCATGGACAGGAGCCAGGCGTGAGCGGATCCGCGCGACGGGTCGTAGGTGTGGCCCGACCGCCACGCGGACAGAAACGCTTCCTGCACCACTTCCTCTGCCTCGCCCAGGTCGCCCAGGATGCGGTAGGCCAGACCGATCGCCTGGCGATGGTGGGCGTCGTACAGCGCCTCGAGGTCAGCAAGGTTCGGAACCGCCGCAGGCGACGAGGTCATGCCTCGACCACGGTCGCCAGGATGGGCGTGCTCGTCGGGGCATCGACGCGGGTGCGCTCCTGGGTGACCGCCACGGTCTTACCGCGCACATCGCCGGGCAGCGACACGCTGCCGTTGCCGGTGGGCGTGACGCCGGCCGCGACCGGCTGGCCGCCTGGCGGGATGAGCCAGGCCTCGTACACGAAGCCGGGTGGCGGGTTGGGCACGCCGGACATCTGCAGCTCGGCCGCGCCAGAGCGGTGGACCACCACGACCGCGCTGCCCGGAGCATCGCCGCTCAAGGGATAGGTGGCGACGACCTGGTTCTCATAGGTGAAGGCGCCGGCCGATACCAGCCCCACGACGAGGACCGCGGCCAACGCCGAGGCCCAGCGCGAACGACGCCAGAACGGGACGACAGTGGGGCGCCGCGGAATCGGCTCCGGCCTGGCGGTTGCGGCGAGCTCCTCGGCGGCGCGCTGCATCAGGCGCGTCTTGAAGCCGGGCGAAGGATCCATCTCGGGCGCGGCGCGGGCCAACGCCTCGCGATCGAGTCGGGCCATCAGGCGGCAGCGTTCGCACTGGGCTGCGTGACGCTCGAAGCGAGCCAGGTCGTCGCCCTCGAGCACCTCGAGCGCCGACAGGCCAGCGAGCTGCTCGAACTCCTCGGTGTGGTCATCGACTGGCGTCGAAGGCATGCGGCAGGGCCAGCCTACAGCACCTGCGGAAGCGCCTGAGCCGTGATGACGCCGCCGGCCAGGACGATCACCAGCGCGCTGGCGACGGGCAACAGGCGCGACGCTGGCCCACTGGACAGATTCAGTCTGGCGAACAACCCGCGGGCGTAGACCAGCAGGAGGCCGAAGCCGACCAGCACCGCGGCCAGGCCGGTGCTGAAGGCCACGATCAGCGCGAGGCCGAAGAGCACCCGATGCGCGGCGATCGTGATCAGCAGCACCATCAGCGCCTCGGGACAGGGCAGCAGCCCGCCCGAGACGCCCAGCGCCAGCAGGTTCTTCCACGAGACGCGCTCGCCAGGCGCCGGCGCGTGCGAGTGGGAGTGGCCATGCGCGTGGGTGTGGTCTTCGGCGTGCTCGTGGACGTGCAGATGGCCATGCTCGTGGGAGTGCTGGTGGCCATGGTCGTGGGCGTGCTGGTGGTCAGGGCGACGGCTGGCAGCGAGGAGCCGGCGCGCAAGCAGCAGGCCGCCAATGCCGATCACCAGCACGCCAGAGGCCACCTCGAGGAACGGGTACAGCCGCTCGGGCACGATGTACTGCGACAGGAGCAGCGTCGCCAGGCCGAGCGCGTAGACGCCGGCGGTATGCGTGGCGGTCACGGTCGCGCCAAGAAAGGCCGCGTGTCGCGCCGTGCCGCGCGCGCCAACCAGGTAGGCGGCGACGATCGTCTTGCCATGACCAGGCTGGAGCGCGTGGGCTGCCCCGAGCACCAGCGCCACACCCAGCGCGAACACGATGAACGCAGGCGTGAGCTCGCCAGCATTGGCCAGGTCCGCGAAGGCGCCGCGCGCGCGCTGGAGGACGGCGGCGCCTGGCGCGTTGCCGGACACCAGCTTCGAGCCATCGACCGTAGCCGACGAATGGGCGGCGGATGCAAGCGGGCCAGTGGCTACCGAAGAGACGTCGGCGGCAGGGTTGGGATCGGACGTACCCGAGCCAGCGGCAGCGATGACGGTGAAGTGGGCGACGCGCACGTTCAGTGGACTGTTGAGCAGCTCTTCGGGATAGCGGCGCAGCTCGTCGGTGACGTCGGCGAGGGGCACATCGGCGCGCGCCAGGCGTACGTCCGCCGCGCCCGGGCGTGTCACGATTTCGCGCCAGCCGATGCGCGTCGGGTCGTTGTTGTCACGGAAGGTGACGTCCATTGAATCGGCCGATGGGGGGTAGGCTGAGTAGCTCGCCTCGAGCCGCAGCGTCTGCAGGCCACCCGCGCCGTCGGGAAAGGAGATTGCACGCTGGTCGAGCTGCAACGGCACGCGACGGCCGTTCACCTCCAGGTGCAGGTTCTGGCGAATCTGCTCGGCGCGCTGGTCCGCGTAACCGTCCGGATCCGGGTCGAAGCGCGGCTTGTCATGGAACGTCGGAATCTCCGACATGTCGAGCACGTACACCACGCGGATGCGGTCCCCGACAGGCTCCAGTCGAGCGTAGTGGTTGACAGTGAAGTTGCCGAGCGGATGGGCGTTGGCGACAGTCGGCACGGCCCAGGCGGCCAACAGCGCCAGAGCGGCAAGCACGCGCTTCATCACGCGACCTCTCCAAGCTCCGTCCGCGCCAGGCTCGCATACGGGATTGAAAAGTAGGGATTGATGGAAAGTGCCTGGCCCAGCAGATCGCGCGCGCCAGCGGTGTTGCCGTTGCAGCGGGCGACCTCGGCGGCGTGGAAGAGCATCAGCGGCTCCTTCGATCCGAGCCGCAGCGCCTGCTCCACGTAGGTTTGCGCGCGCGAGCAGTCGCCGGCGCGATACAGCGCCCAGGCCAGCGCGTCGGCGACGTGCACGCTCTGACGGCGGCTCCATTCGGCCTCGGCGCGCTGCACGGCCTGCTCGGCCCTGCCGTGGTCGGCATCGAACAGGGCCATCTCGAGATCGGTGTCCACCCCATTGGCGGTGAGCAGGCGTTCTTCAGCCTGCACCAGCTCCTCCTGCTGGTCGGCTTCGGCCTCTCGACCGGCGGCGCGATATGCCTCGGCCAGGCGAATCACGAACTCCGGCAGCGGAGCCTGCTCGGTGACGCGCGAATACATCTGGATAGCGCGCGAATAGTCGCCTCGTGCTGCCGCGACGCGCGCGAGACCGGCCGTCGCATACACGTAGTCCGCATAGACCGCCAGGGACTGCGCGTAGGCCTTCTCCGCGCGATCCAGATCACCGGTGTTGAAGAACAGGTTGCCCAGCTGTACGCGTGTCCATTCGGACGCTTCGCTCCCCGGCGGCGTAGCGTCCACGGCGGCCTGCATTGCCTCAATGGCGCCTTTCAGGTCGCCGTGCAGCTCACGCGCGTAGGACACGCGCGCGAGCGACGTCTGGTCCGGTCGTGTATTCACCATGTGCTGGAAAGCATCGATGGCCTCGTCATAGCGACCGAGCTCGGTGTACGCGTCGCCCTCGACGCCGTACGCGGGGCTGCGGTAGCTGTTGGAGGCCACGGCTCGCTGACCCCAGCCGAGCGCGTCCTGGAATTGATGGCGGGCGAGCGCCAGCGTGCCGAGGCCGATCAGCGTGTCTGTATCGTCGGGTGCCGCCTGCAGGGCCTGGTGCAGGATGCCGTCGGCGCGGGTGTAGTAGCTCGGGTCGCTCGCTTCGCGCGCGCGCTGGAGATAGGCGAGGCCCAGCCGCGTGGCCGACGTGTGGTCGGCCGGCTGCTGGCGGAGGCGCTCCTGGAGTGCGCCGATCTGGCGGTCGGTCGGCGACACGCCCGCCGCCGCTGCTGGGCTGCTGGTGGCAGCGGTAGAGCTGCGCGGCCATGGCTGTGACAGCGCGACGCTGGCCGCCGCGCCGGCCACGAACACGCCGATCAGCAGCAGTGGCACGGTTCTCGGTATGGGTGTCATCCGGAAGCGCCTCCCCATCGGAACTACTGACCCGTCGGGCTGGTGGCCGTGCCGCCGGACCGCTGGAAGCCCTGGTAGGCCTGGGACAGGTACGGGAATCCGGCATTGAATGGCTGCGCGCTCTGGTTCACGCCGTCGCCCAGCAGGTTGTTGGGCGCCTTGTTGAAGTCGGGCGTGAGTGGGGTCGCGCCGGCCATCGCCTGGATGGCGATGTCCACCACGTCGTCCTCGAGACGGCGGCCGTTGGGGAACCCGGCAGTATCGCCGCCGAGCACACCCATGCGATTGCCCTTGCCGACCTCCGCCGTGGGGGCGATCGCCATGTTCAGTCGCAGCATCTCCGACGGCTGCACATTGGCTGGCTGATTCAGGCCCGGAATACCGGTCAGGAAGATCGTCACCAGGTCGTTGCGCGGCTCCGGCGGGACGGACACGCCGTACAGGCCGTTGATCAAACCGGGCAGCTCGGGATTGGTCACCGCTGACAGGAACTGCGCGTCACCGGACGGCGGACTGGCGTTGAAGTGGTCCTTCATCCCGAGCGGAACCACCACCTCATTGACGAGCGGATTGCCGAGTCGCTCGATCTGGACCCAGTCGCCCGATTGATTGTCGCCGAAGCCGCTCTGGCTGAGCACGCGGGTCTGTCGACGCCAGGTGGTGGCCCACACGCCGATGATCGAGTTGGAGCCGTCAGCTTTCGCCGGCTGGCCGTCGGTCGTCAGCATCGTGATCGGGATCTGGAACGCGATCGAGTGCACGTTGAAGCCGTTGAACGAGTTGGCTCCTTCCGTGTTCGCCAGTGGCGCGACCTTGTGGAGCGAGTCGAACGGCCGCAGCGCGAGCAGGTCGAACACGCCGAGGTCCAGGAAGAACGGATCACCGCGCTGGCCGGCGTAGAACCAGCCTTCGCCGTTCTGCAGCGCGGTCACTTCGGCGTTGCCGCTGATGCCGCTGCTGGAGTTGGTGGTGTCCATGCCGTTGATCTGGGGTGGATTGGAGTGGGGACCGATGTTCACCGGCTGGACTGGCAGGTTGGTGCCAATCACCGTATCGCCGACGCCGCGCACGCTCTTGGTGACGGTCGCGGTCTGCTGCACGTTCAGGTTGGGATCACCAGCCCTGGCGTACGGGCCCACCTGGTACAGGAAGGTGTTGGGGTTTTTGACGGTCGTCTGGAACTCAACGTTGTAGGTGATGTCGGCCTCGTTGTGGCCGGCCTGGGCGATGTGGAGCTGGTAACGGACCTTGGGATCGAACTGGTAGTAGTTGGGACCTCCCATCGGATCTTCGTAGGGAATGGCGTTCATGATCAGCGTGACGGAGTCCGGCTTGTCGGCGCTGACGAATGCGTAGACATCGGTCAGGTCCGCGTAGGGGTCGCCCGCGATCATCGGCGCTTCGCGGTGGCTGGACGCGCCAGCCGGAACAGAAGCGAGCAGCGTCCCAGCCAGCAGTCCGGCTGAGAGAGCAACACCTCCGGCGAGAGCGAGAGGACGTTTCATGTCCGGGAGTTCCTTCTTTCTCCACAGGATGGTCAGAGGTACGACGCAAGCCTGCGCTCGGATCAATGAGGTCGGTGCGCCGCACAGGCGCTCCCGCCCAACCGTCACACCGGAGCGTCACGCGGGCGTCACGCAGCGAGTGGCCGTTATGTGCAGCGTCACGTGGAGCGTCACGTAGCGCTCCAGC